>RFZE01000081.1 GCA_009920875.1 Alphaproteobacteria bacterium
CCCGGGCGATATGGGCGCTGATATTGTCACCGGCGAAGGCCAGTCAATCGGTGGCGGGCTGAACTTTGGCGGGCCTTATGTCGGCCTGTTTGCCGCGCATGATAAATATATCCGGCAAATGCCGGGACGGCTTTGCGGTGAGACGGTCGATGCTGATGGCCAGCGCGGTTTCGTGCTGACCTTATCGACGCGCGAGCAGCATATTCGCCGAGATAAGGCAACATCGAATATTTGCACAAATTCGGGGCTGTGTTCATTGGCCTTCACCGCGCATATGACGCTGCTGGGCGGCAAGGGCTTGCGTCAGCTGGCGCAACTTAATCATGCCCGCGCCGTGCAATTGGCCGATGCGCTTGGCGCGATTGACGGCGCTGAGATTTTGACCGATGCGTTTTTCAACGAGTTCAGCTTGCGGGTGAATGGCGATGCGGCAAGCATTGTCGATGCGCTGGCCGAAAAGAATGTGCTGGGCGGCGTGCCGGTATCGCGGCTTGCCCCTGATGCCGGTCTCGATGATGTGTTGGTGGTCGCTGCCACGGAAGCCAATAGCGAAGACGATATTGCCGCCTTTCAAACGGCATTGCAGGAGGTGTTGTCATGAGTGAGAAGCAAACCTTTACCGGCAATCGCGGTCTGCAATTGGAAGAGCCGTTGATTTTTGAAATCGGCTCTTATGAAAATTGCGGCGTTGATTTGGAAGATGTGCCGCAAACCGAAACGCGTCTCGGCGATTGCGCAGCGCCGGGCGATATTGATTTGCCGGGTCTTTCAGAGCCGGAAGCGATGCGCCATTTTGTGCGTCTGAGCCAGAAAAACCATGCCATTGATGCCGGGCTTTACCCGCTCGGCTCGTGCACCATGAAGCACAATCCGCGCCTCAATGAGAAAATGGCGCGGCTGCCCGGCTTTAGCGATATTCACCCGCTGCAACCGCAAAGCACGGTGCAGGGCGCATTGGCGCTGATGGACGAATTGGCGCATTGGTTGAAAACATTGACCGGCATGCCGGAAGTGGCGTTGTCGCCCAAAGCCGGTGCGCATGGCGAGCTGTGCGGCATGATGGCCATTCGCGCCGCCATTGAGGCGAAAGGCGAATTGGCAACCCGCACCCGCGTGCTGGTGCCGGAATCGGCCCATGGCACAAACCCCGCCACGGCCGCTTTGCTGGGCTTTAAAGTCGATGGCATTCCGGCCGATGCGTCGGGCCGTGTCGATTTGGCCGCTTTCAAAGAAAAGCTGGGCGATGATGTTGCCGCCATTATGCTGACCAATCCCAATACATGCGGGCTTTTCGAACGCGACATTATCGAAATTGCCGATGCGCTGCATGAGGCGGGTGGCTATTTTTATTGCGACGGGGCCAATTTCAACGCCATTGTCGGGCGTGTGCGCCCCGGCGATTTGGGCGTCGATGCCATGCATATCAACCTGCACAAAACCTTTTCCACGCCGCATGGCGGCGGTGGCCCGGGTTCCGGCCCGACGGTTTTGTCTGAGCGTTTGGCACCTTTCGCGCCGCTGCCCTATGTGGAAGCCGGTGATGGCGGCTTGCGTTTGGTTGAAAATAATGGCGATGCGGCGCAGCAACCTTTCGGGCGCATGGTCGCCTTTCATGGCCAAATGGGCATGTATGTGCGCGCCTTGTCTTACATGATGAGCCATGGCGCGGATGGGTTGCGGCAGGTTGCCGAAGATGCGGTGCTCAATGCCAATTATGTGCTGGCCAGCTTGAAAGATGTGATGAGCGCGCCGTTTGAAGGGCCGTGCATGCATGAAGCCTTGTTCGATGACGGGTTTTTGAAAGATACGGAGGTCGACACGCTCGACTTTGCCAAAGCGATGATTGATGAGGGCTATCACCCGATGACCATGTATTTCCCGCTGGTTGTGCATGGCGCCATGTTGATTGAGCCGACCGAAACCGAAAGCAAGGCCTCTTTGGATTTGTTCATTGCCACCATGCGCGATTTGGTGCGCGGGGCGAAAGAGGGCGACACGGCGCGCTTTAAAAATGCGCCGGAACTGGCCCCGCGTCGCCGTTTGGACGAAACCTTGGCGGCGCGCAATCCGGTTTTGCGCTGGCAGTCCCCGGAAGCCAAGCAAGCAGCCGAATAGGCGCGGGCGTGGATTTCACCCTTGAAAAAACGCAGGGCTGGCCATCAGCCCGCATTTTCGGGGTCGATGAAGCGGGGCGCGGGCCCTGGGCCGGGCCGGTCACGGCGGCGGCGATATGTCTGCCGCCCGATTTTGATCTCAGTGTCGATGACAGTAAAAAGCTGAGCGAAAAAAAACGCGAGGCGCTGTTTGAAGAACTGGTGCGTCTGCCGCATGGCATTGGCGCGGCCAGCGTTGAAGAAATCGACGCGCTGAATATTTTGCAAGCAACGTTTTTGGCCATGCGCCGCGCCGTTGACGGGCTGGCAGCGCAGCTTGGCGCACCGGCGCATGTGCTGGTGGACGGCAATCGGCTGCCCGACTGGCCATATGCGGGTCAAGCGGTGATTGGCGGCGATGGCCTATCCCCCAGCATTGCCGCCGCTTCCATATTGGCAAAAGTCACGCGCGACCGCGATATGGCTGCTTTGGACGCTGCATTTCCGGGCTATGGCTGGGCCTCGAATAAGGGCTATGGCGCAAAAGCGCATAAAGAGGGGCTGGAAAAGCTGGGCGTTACTCCGTATCACCGCAAATCTTATGCGCCGATTGCCAAGATATTGCGGGCCGAAACCGCTTCAGCCCCCCCATATATGGTGGCTGTGGGGCATATTGTGGATAAATAGCGCTCGTACGGAATCCTCGCAAGCCATTGGAATCATTTAATTATTGACGCGAGACTCGCAATGACTCATGGTGCAGGCATGAGTAAAAATATCGTCAAGAAACTGCCTTTGGACATGATTTTGCAGGGCGATTGCCTCGCGCAATTGCGCACACTGCCCGATAATAGCGTCGATGTCGTATTTGCCGACCCGCCCTATAATTTGCAGTTAAAGGGCGATTTGCACCGCCCTGACGCGTCAAAAGTCGATGCGGTAGATGATGAGTGGGACAAATTCGACAATTTCGCCGCTTATGACGCTTTCACCCGCGCTTGGCTGGGCGAAGCGCAGCGCGTTTTGAAGCCGACCGGCACGCTTTGGGTCATCGGCTCGTATCACAATATTTTTCGTGTCGGCACGGCGCTGCAAGATCTCGGCTATTGGATTTTGAACGATATTATCTGGCGCAAAACCAATCCGATGCCGAATTTTCGTGGCACGCGCTTCACCAATGCGCATGAAACGCTGATTTGGGCCGCGCCGGACGAAAACGCCACCGGCTATACGTTCAATTATCAGGCCATGAAGACGCTGAATGATGATGTGCAAATGCGCTCTGATTGGAGCCTGCCGATTTGTACCGGCGGCGAGCGTTTGAAAGATGAGGGCGGCAGCAAGCTGCACCCGACGCAAAAGCCGGAAAGCCTGTTGCATCGCGTTTTGCTGGCCAGTACTGAGGCCGGTGATGTGGTGCTCGACCCGTTTTTCGGCACCGGCACGACCGGCGCGGTGGCAAAAAAGCTGGGGCGGCATTTTATCGGCATTGAGGCCGAGGCCGATTATGCCGAAGCCGCCATGCAGCGCATTGGCCGCGTTGAAAAACTGTCAGATGCGGAACTTGAATTGACGCAAAGCCCGAAAGCGCAGCCGCGCGTCGCCTTTGGCACGCTGGTCGAGCGCGGACTTGTGAAGCCGGGCATGCAGCTTTTCGGCCCAGCGCGCAAAGTCAGTGCGGCTCAAATCAAGGCAAAAGTGCGGGCCGATGGCTCGGTGAAATTGGGGCGTGAGAAAAACGCCCCTTCAGGCAGCATTCATAAAATGGGCGCCGCCGCGCAAGGCGCGCCAAGCTGCAATGGCTGGACCTTCTGGCATTATAAAGACGGCGAAAAACTCGTACCGATTGATAATTTGCGGCAGAAAGTGCGCGATGAGGGGTAGGGGTTAGCCCGCTTCTTCTTCCTTCTCTTAAGCCGAGTTCATTCATTTTCTCTCGTGCCTTCGCGTAGTGGCTATCTTGCATATACGCGCCTAACGCCGCGATTGCTGCCGTTAGGCCGACTGCATCATCGCCATAACCAATAAATGGCAGAAAGTCCGGCACGGCATCTGTTGGAACAATGAAATAGATAGCGGCACCGGCAAATGCCAGTCGCGCTTTGGCCGGAACTGCTCCACTTGTATCTGCAATGCAATAACAGGCTGCAAATAGGTCGGTTGTGAATGGGATATGGCCAACAGCCTTTTTGGCCTTTTTCCAGATATTTTTTTCAATCCAGTCTAAGGCACCGACTTCCTCCGCCTCTTCAATTTTAGGCGGTGTCTTTATACGCCTTTTGGGTGGAATAAATTTGTCCAACATTATTGGTATTCCTTATTCAGATACCCCAAACACCCACCCCCTCATATTTGAGGGAGGTGGGTGAATGATAAGGCGTGGGCCGGTTTAGTAACCGGCATTGGCGCGTTTTTCGGCCAATTTCTGACTGTAAAAAGCGACCTTGCGGATGTATCGCGCATTTTCAGGATGCAGTTCCAAAAGCCGCTGATATTTTTCCAGATTAATGGCAAATTCGCTGACCGGAATGGTTTTCAATTCGGCCAATAATTTGCGCGTCTCTCTATCGATTTCCGCCTTGCTTGGCATTTTATCGCTCATTGCCGGGGCTTGTGTCGGGGCCGGCACATAAGCATTGGTCTCGGTTTCCGGCTCGCCGCGCATCAGCGTTACCAGCAGATAAAGGGCGACCACAACGGCGGTGGCAATTCCAAGACCGTTAAGCATGCTCTCTCTCCTTTTTGTTCTTTTTGGAGCAAAACCAAGCTAACCATGCTTGGCGCGCGCGTCAATTATTCTGTTTCATGTTTTGTTTCATGGCAAAAGCACCGCTTTCCACACTTTTTGCATCAGGCTGGGTAAAGCCGCCTCGGCAAAATCGCGTGGGTGCAGCCAAATATGGTCGCGCGGCTTGCGAAACCCCTTTGGAGCGTTTTGCGCCTGCATTTTGAGGGTCAGGCGAAAATGGGTGAACACATGCACCACCTCGCCATCCAGCGCCGTCCATTGCGCGGGCAGGGTTGCGGGCAATGGGCTGTCATTGGCCGCATCCCAGCCGCTTGAAGGAAAGCACAACATGCCACCCAACAGGCCCTTATCGGGGCGGCGATGCAGCAGCACTTCGCCTTTGGCATTTTCGAGCCAATAAACCGTGCCGCTGCGCTCGGGCTTCGGCTTTTTCGGGGCTTTTTGGGGCAGGCTTTCCGCTATGCCGCTGTGCCGCGCTTGGCATGGTTTGTGCCACGGGCAAATCAAGCAATTGGGCCGCTTCGGCGTGCACAAGGTTGCGCCCAAATCCATCATGGCTTGTGCGAAATCACCGGGTCGGTCGGCCGGCACAAGGCTTTGGTTTTTCTGCTTGATGAGGGGCTTAAGAGCGGGCAGCGGCGTCTCCAGCCCATAAAGCCGCGCCAAAACCCGCTCAATATTGCCGTCAACCGGCACGGCCTCGCGGTTAAAGGCGATTGCGGCAATGGCCGCTGCCGTATAGGGGCCGATGCCGGGTAGGCTCAGCAAAGCGTCTTCTTCATCGGGAAATGCGCCGTCATGCTCGGCGGCAATCAGGCGCGCGCATTTCAATAAATTGCGGGCGCGGCTGTAATAGCCAAGCCCGGCCCATGCCGCCATCACCGCCTCGTCTTCGGCGGCGGCCAGCGCGTCAATGGTGGGGAATAAGCGCAGAAATTTCTCAAAATAGGGTTTGACCGTGGTCACGGTGGTTTGTTGCAACATGATTTCCGACAACCAGACATGATAGGGGTCAGGCTTTTGGCCGCGGCGCGCGCGCCAGGGCAAGCTGCGGGCATTTTTGTCATACCAATCAAGCAGCGCGGAAACGGGATCAACTGTGGCAGACATGTGTGCTATGCTAACGCAATTGCATATAGGAGCAAGCATGAAGCCGCCTCGGCAAAACTGGCGCGATGTCCCGCAAACAAAACCGGCGCGTGGTTTCCAAGGCCGCTCGGTCGGTGCCGTATTGGGCCGCATTATTGCCCCGACCATGAAAAAGCGCGGCTTTCGGCAGATCGATATTCTTGCCCATTGGCCGATGATTGTCGGTTCACAATTGGCCGCTTTGTCCTGCCCCGAGCGGATATCACGCAGCGGGCGTCTGTCGCCCGATGGCGGAGCGGTGCTGACCATAAAGGTGGAGGGGGCCATGGCGTTGGAAGTGCAGCATATGGCGCCACTTATTTTGGAGCGCATCAACCAGCATTATGGGCAAGGCGCGATTACCCGTCTAAATATTGTGCAAGGGCCGCTGCCATTGGATTATTTACAAGCGCAGAAGAAACGGCAAACGCCCCTTTCTGAAGCCGAATTGGACGCTGCCGAAGGGCGCTTGCAGGGTTTTGAAAGCAGCCGCTTAAAGCAGGCTTTGGCGCGGCTAGGCGCGCGGGTGCAGCGTAAATCCGAGTAATCCCGCCCTAAGTTGTCCACAGGCGGCGAAATTGTCGAAATGCGAATAAAACCGCTTTTCGGGTGCAGTGCGATATAATCAA
>RFZE01000082.1 GCA_009920875.1 Alphaproteobacteria bacterium
CTTCGCCGTTGAAATAATTCACTTCGCACATGGTGGCAGCCAATTTGGCATATTCTTCCGGCAGGCCGAGGCGTGACGGATAAGGCACCATGGCGCCCAAAGCTTGGCGCACATTTTCCGGCGCGCCGGCCAGCAGCGGCGTGTCGAAAATGCCCGGCAAGATGGTGTTGACGCGAATGCCTTCGCGCGACAAATCGCGGGCAATCGGCAAAGTCATGCCGACCACGCCGGCTTTGGAGGCTGAATAAGAAGCCTGACCGATTTGCCCGTCTTCTGCCGCCACTGAGGCGGTGTTGACGATGGAGCCGCGATCGCCGCAAGGCAGCGGGTCAAGGCTCATCATACCGGCCGCCGATTTGGCGATGCAGCGAAATGTGCCGACCAGATTAATCTGAATGATGAGATTAAACGCATCGAGCGGGAAGTGATTAATGTCACCGCTTTCCTTATCGCGCGAGGCGGTTTTCACCGCATTGCCGGTGCCGGCGCAATTAATCAAAATGCGCTCTTGACCGAGGGCGTCGCGGATTTTGGCAAAACCGGCATCAACCTCTTCATCTGAAGTCACATTAACCTTGGCAAAAGCCCCGCCAACTTCTTTGGCAACCGCTTCGCCTTTTTCTTCATTCAAGTCGAAAATGCCGCATTTCACGCCTTTTTCAGCGAGCAGACGCACTGTCGCCTCACCCAGACCTGACGCGCCGCCAGTGACAATGGCGGTAATGTTTGAATCCAATTTCATAATTTCTCTCCCACAAAATGGCCTCGCATAGGGGCAAACCATATTCAGTCATAGGGCGGCGTGCAAGCCCCATTTCAGCCGATAAAGCTTACGGCGCAGGCGGTGCTTTTTCGCCCTCGCCTTTTTGCAAACCGGCTTCGCGCCGCACAATATAAAAGCTCGATGCCACAATAATGGAGGCACCGATAATGGTATATATATCGGGCACGCTGGCAAAAACCAGCCAGCCCGCCAAAGCGGCAAAAATCAGTCGCGAATAATCGACCGGCGCAATGACGCTGGCCTCACCCATTGCAAAGGCGCGGATAAAACAATTATGCGAGGCCGTGGCCAATACCCCCATCGCCACCAGCATGGCAAGTTCGGTCATATTGGGGGTCTGCCAGACGAAAATGGTCGGAATGGCAATCAACGTCACCGAGACGATATTGGTGTAAAACATCAGCGTCACCGGCCCGTCATAGCGCGAAGCAATATTGACCAAAACCGTCGCCAGCGCGACCAAAAACGCATGCCCCAAAGCGGCCGCTGCGCCGAGGCTCAAAATCATTGCTGCTTCATCGCCACCCAATTCCATGCCCGATCCCATGCCGGGGCGCAGCATAATGAGCACACCGATAAACCCGATTGCGGCGGCAATGGCGCGACGCGGGCCGACCGCTTCGGCGAGGATAAAAGCGGCCAGCGGCACCAGAAAAAGATTGCGCGAAAAGCTGATGGCTTGCGCATCGGCCAAAGGCAAAGCGACAATCGCATAAAAGCCCAAAAACATGGCCAGCGAGCCAACCACACCGCGCGTCATTTGCAGAAGCGGGATTTGCGTTTTCATCCCCGCGCTTATGCCGCCCGTACGCGCAAATATCGGTAAAATCACCGCCAATGCGACAAGTCCGCGAAACAGTGAAATTTCAAACGGATGCAATGTCTCGCCCAATGTTTTGACCAGCACACCTGTAAAGGTGAACATGATGGCCGAGGCCAGCAGCCATAAGGCGGCGCGTCGATTATTGACCGGCTGGCGCGTCGGCTGAGTTATGGCGTCGGACAAGGGCTAGCCTTCGCTGCGTCCGGTGGTCAAAATCACCTTACCCTTGACCTCGCGGTTGGCCATTTTATTGAGCGCATCGGCCGCTTGTTCCAAAGGAAAACTGTCTGAAATATGCGGCTTGATGGTGCCCGCCTTATACATCTCCATCAATTCCTGCAAATTGGCCTGATTGGCTTGCGGGTCGCGCGCCGTGAAAGCGCCCCAAAACACGCCGACAATTTGACAGCTTTTCAACAGCGCCAAATTGAGCGGAATTTTCGGAATCTCACCGGCCGCAAAGCCGATAACCAAATAGCGCCCTTCCCAATTAATGGCGCGCAAAGCCGGTTCGGCATAAGCGTCACCGATCGGGTCATAAATCACATCAGCGCCAAGCCCGCCGGTTTTTTCCTTAATCGCATCGGAAAAGGCTTTTTGCTGCTCGCGATCCAGTTCGCCGGTGGGATAAAGGATTGTATCATCAGCGCCATGCGCGACACAGACATCCAACTTATCTTGCGTTGAGGCGGCGGCAATCACCCGCGCGCCCATGGCTTTGCCAAGCTCGACGGCCGCCAAGCCAACACCGCCGGCGGCGCCCATGACCAGCAAGGTTTCACCGGCTTTCAATTGGGCGCGGTCTTTCAACCCATAATGCGAGGTGCCATAGGTCAGCACCAAAGCGGAGGCGGTTTGCAAATCCATTTCATCGGGAATCGGGATGCAGGCCGCTTCGGCAATTGCCAATTCCTCAACAAAGCCACCATTGCCGCATGAGCCGATGACACGGTCACCGATTTTCAGATTCTTTACGCCATCGCCCAATTTGGCCACCACACCGGCCACTTCCCCGCCCGGGGAAAACGGCAATGGCGGTTTGAATTGATATTTGTTTTGAATGATCAACACATCGGGAAAATTGACGGCTGCCGCGTGCACATCGAGCACCACTTCGCCCGGCCCCGGCTCGGGTGAGGCAATATCTTCCACCACCAGGCTTTCCGGCGGGCCAAACTCTTTGCATAAAACGGCTTTCATTTTTGTCTCCCTTAATCGACCCGCCAGGCGCGGGGTTTTCTTTCTGCGCCGCAGCTTTTACCATACGGCTGAATAGGCAAGCATCATAAGCCAGACAGGCTTAATGAGAAGCGGAAAATGAAGTAAGGGCGAGGAAAATGAAGGGCTATTTTGCCATTGGCATTGAGGGGGCATCGAAGCCGATGAATACCGGCAATCTGATACGCTCGGCGCATGCTTTCGGTGCCGCCTTTATCTTCACCGTCGACGCTCATTTGAAAGTGCGCGAGGCGCGTTCCGATACGTCAAAAACGCAAAGCTCCGTGCCATGGTATGATTGGGACAATATTGCCGATATGCAGCTGCCCCAAAAATGCCAATTGGTCGGGGTCGAGTTGACCGAGGAAGCGATTGATTTGCCAAGCTTCACCCATCCGCGCTGCGCCGCTTATGTAATGGGCCCCGAGCGCGGTGATTTATCGCCCGCCATGCGCGAGAAATGCGCCCATATAATCCGCATCCCGACGCGCTTTTGCGTCAATGTGCAAATTGCTGGTGCCATTGTCATGTATGATCGCTTGCAAAGTCTTGGCAAATTTGCCGACCGACCGGTCATGCCGGGCGGCGAAAAAGGCGCGCAATTCACCCCTTAAGATGAGGGGACTGAGGGTTAAAGACGCCCTTCCAATTCATTGCGCAAGCGCGAAAAGGCCAGCCGCAAACGCGATTTGACCGTGCCCAAGGGCAGATTGGTATCTTCGGCAATTTTTGAATGCGACCAGCCATTGTAAAACGCCAAACGCACCAATTCGCGTTGTTCTTCGGGCAGTTTTTCAAGCGCCAAACGCACTGCTTCACCTTGGCGCGCGCCAATGACTTCCTCATCGGGAGGGCGTGGCGCATCGGGGACAAGGCTCGGATCTTCCGCGTCAATTTCAGGGAATTTGCGCTTACGCAAAATATCGATACGACGATTGCGGGCAATGGTGAAAATCCATGTCGAGGCAGCGGCTTTTTTGCGGTCAAATAAATGTGCTTTGCGCCATACGGTGAGCAAGGCTTCTTGCAAAACCTCTTCAGCCTGCCCGGCAGACGCGCCCAAACGCAATAAATAGCCCTTTAGGCGCGGCGCAAAATGCGCGAATAACGCGGCAAAGGCGTCGCGGTCTTTGGTTTCGGCGATCTTTTCGATAAGACCTGCAAAATCGGTTTTACTTCCGGTTTTTGCTGCATCGGAGCTCTGTGGCTTGCCGATGTGATCTACTTCTACTTCGTTTCGCGCGGAGCCGGTGTTCTGGCCACTCGCTGACATGGTCTTATGACCTCTCTAACACGCACAAAATTCCGTGCGCGTTTTCAGTAGAGGCCATATGGCGGCTAAAAGCAAGAAAAAGCGCTCTGGCCAGACGCGCCAAATCACCATAAATTGCGATTCATGTTGAAAATCACCATTTTCGCCGGATTTCTGGGCATTTCCTTGATTTCGCCCGGCTTTGCCGCCAATCCCCCGGTCGCCGAATATGGCGATTGGCGTATGTTTGTCAGCGGCAGCGGACAAAGCAAAAATTGTTATATTGCCGGTGAGCCGAAGCGCTCCACACCGAAAGCGGCGCGGCGCGGCGATATTTTCCTGATTGTCGCCCATCGCCCCGGCCAAGGCGTGCGCAATGAGATTTCAGTGCGCATCGGCTATCCATTTTCGGCGACATCAGAACCTTTTGCGCGTGTCGGCAGCGATGAATATGGCTTTTTTACCGGCGTTCAGGTGGAAAATGGGGCCGATGAATGGGCTTGGCTGGAAACGCTGGACGATCAAAATCGGCTTGTCAGCGCCATGAAGCGTGGCAATGAGCTGGTTTTCAAAGGCACATCGGCGCGCGGCACGCTGACGACGGACAGCTATAGCTTAAAAGGCGTCACCGCCGCCATGAAGGCGCTGGACGCGGCCTGCCCCGCCCCGTAAAACCGTTTAATGGAAATTTCGAGCGAGATCCGCAAACCCAGCCTGATCGGTATGACGCGCGCCGAATTGAGCGCCGCGCTTTGCGCACTGGGTGTCCCCGACAAGCAATTGCGCATGCGGGTTAATCAAATTTGGGGTTGGCTTTATGCGCATGGGGTGCGCGAATTTGACCAAATGAGCAATGTCGCCAAGGATTTGCGCGAAAATCTGGCGACGCATTATTCATTGGCGCGGCTCGAACTGGCCGATGCGCAGCATTCCGATGACGGCACGCGGAAATATTTGTTCCGGCTTGATGACGGGCAATTGGTCGAGACGGTCTATATACCCGAGCTTGATCGCGGCACTTTATGTGTGTCCAGCCAAGTCGGCTGCACGCTGACCTGCCGCTTTTGCCATACCGGCACACAAAAATTGGTGCGCAATCTGACGGCGGCGGAAATTACCGGCCAAATGGTGGCGGCGCGCGATGATTTGCAAGATTGGGGGACAGCCGGCCCGTCCAATAGCGGTACACGCAAAGTAACCAATGTGGTGATGATGGGCATGGGCGAGCCGCTTTATAATAGCGACCATGTCGCTGAAGCCTTGAATGTGATGAGCGATGGCGACGGCTTGAGCCTGTCAAAACGGCGCATCACCCTATCAACTTCGGGCGTGGTGCCGGAAATCCCGCCCATGGGCGAAAAAACCGGCGTCATGCTGGCCATTTCGCTGCATGCGGTGAGCGATGAGCTGCGCGATGAACTTGTGCCGCTCAATAAAAAATACCCGATTGCCGAACTGCTCGAGGCATGCCGCAACTGGCCCGGCCTGTCCAATGCCAAGCGCATTACCTTTGAATATGTCATGCTGAAAGACGTCAATGACAGCGATGATGACGCGCGCGCGCTGGTCAAATTACTGGCCGGCATTCCCGCCAAAATCAATCTCATTCCGTTTAATCCATGGCCCGGCGCGCCCTATCAATGCTCCGATGACAAACGCATGCAAGCCTTTGCCGATATCGTCAATCGCGCCGGCTATGCCAGTCCGGTGCGCCGTCCGCGCGGCCGCGATATTATGGCGGCGTGTGGCCAATTAAAGTCGGCCAGCGTCAAGCAATCGGCAGCAGAAAGGAAAAAGGCAGAACTGGCGACCCGCAATTTGGGGCGCTGAAAAGAATAGTGACAATCGGGCAACAAATATTCCAAACAACAACTGCGGCCAATTTACGACCTCAAGGACACAACATTTGGCCTCGCGTCCCGATTGCCACCGAAAGGCAGGCATGCCTCTCAAACACATAGTTATGCGTGTTTGTCTAATATCACCACACGCATAGGTTGAAATTTCATTTATTTTTTACCGGCGCTTGGCCCCATATTGACTTCGCCGCGCCGGCCCTGCACCATATTCGCAACAATAATAAGAAAGGACAAACCATGGTTTGGTTGGAAAAATTCAAAACGCCTGTGATCGCCGGCATAGTGCTGCTCTTGGTGGCGCTGCTCATGGCCAATTGCACGATTGATATCGGCACCGAGCCCGGTCATGTTGGCGACATGTCTTGCGACCGGCTGAAGCTTGAATATGCTGAAGGGCAAGAATTGACGCGATTGATTGACGAAAGCGGCAAAAGTTTCTTAACCTTTATTGAGGAAGACACGGCTGACAGCCTTATGGGGCGGTTTTTCTTGCGCATGTTGATTTGGCACAGCGGCGACGGCGAAGCGGATGAAAAAGTGGTGGCGGACGGCCATAAAATGCATATGGAGGCGCTGAAAAAAGAAATCGCTGCGCGTTTTTCTTAAGAGGCTTGCCGCCGCGCCACAGTCTGC
>RFZE01000083.1 GCA_009920875.1 Alphaproteobacteria bacterium
GTAACGCTTCGTTTTTGCCAAGTAATGCCAGAACGTCAAAAATACCCGGTGATTGGCTGCTGCCAACAAGAGAAGCGCGGAAAGCAGGGGCCAATTTGCCCATTTTCAACTCATTATCGTCCATATAGGCCTTGATTACGGCCTCGATTTCAGCGCTCGTCCAACTGTCGAGAGCTTCCAGAGCGGTTGCAAGGGCCTGTAAATGTGGGCGTGTTTCTTCATTGAGGTGCTTTTGCAGCTTTTCATCGACAATAATCGGCCGTTGCGCCGCCAAAAAGGCGGCATCGGCGGCGATATCGGGCAAACGGGTGGCGCGCGTCTTCAAAAGCGGCATGGCCGCCGTTAATTGTGTTTCGAAATCGGCCAGCCCCGGATTGAGCGCGATTGCTTCGGCAACCAGCGCCGCATCGTCGGCCATATTGAGATGCTGCGCGTTTACATTATCGAGTTTTTCCGTATCGAAACGCGCCGGTGATTTACCAATCGCTTCCAGACCGAACCAGTCAATCAACTGCGTGGTGCTGAACACTTCATCATCGCCGTGGCTCCAGCCGAGGCGTGCCAAATAATTGCGCATCGCTTCCGGCAGATAGCCCATATCGCGATAGGCTTCGACACCGAGCGCGCCGTGACGCTTTGACAGTTTGGCGCCGTCCGCCCCGTGAATGAGCGGTATATGCGCAAATTGCGGCACATCCCAGCCGAGCGCGGCATAGATTTGCGCTTGCCGCGCCGCATTGGTCATATGGTCATCGCCGCGAATAATATGCGTAACCGCCATATCATGGTCATCAACCACGACGGACAGCATATAGGTCGGCGTGCCGTCAGAGCGCAGCAAAATCAAATCATCAAATTGGTCATTGGCGGTGGCAATGCGGCCTTGCACAAGATCGTCAATCACCGTTTCACCGCTTTGCGGCGCTTTGAAGCGCACCACAAAGGGCGTATTGGCGGGTGCGTCTGACGCTACGCGGTCACGCCATGTGCCGTCATAGCGCGGCGGCTTGCCTTCGACGCGGGCTTTTTCGCGCATCGCCTCAACTTCTTCAGCGGTGCAAAAACATTTATAGGCATGGCCATCGGCCAATAATTGCTCGGCAATGGCAATATGGCGCGGCGCATTGGCGTGCTGATAAATCGGCGCATCATCGGCATCAAGGCCGAGCCAGCTCATGCCGTCGAGAATGGCGTCAATCGCTTCCTGCGTCGAGCGGGCGCGATCAGTATCCTCAATACGCAAAAGAAATGTGCCGCCGTGATGACGGGCAAATGCCCAGTTAAACAGTGCCGTGCGTGCGCCGCCAATATGCAAAAAACCGGTTGGTGAAGGGGCAAAGCGGGTTACGGGTTTGGCGTCGGTCATGGTCATCCTGTATCGCGCATGGCGTGTAAAATCTTAGAAACTCCCCAACCGGTCGCTGGCGCTCAGGTTGGGCTTGCGTCACTTTCTAAGCTGATACCACAAATTGCGGCAGCGCTCTAATGCATATCGGTCAATTCTCTCTGGTGATTTGCAGTTTTGTGCTGGCCGTGAAGGCTTATTTCTTTTTGCCTGACGAACCATCGGTTTTTATATCACTGATTGCTTTGGCGTCGGCAGCAACAGCGTTTCTCGCATCGTATTTTATCAAGCAAGAACGACTGCAAAAATATCTTATCCGCGCGGCGCTGGTGATGTTGGCGGCTTTCATCGGTTTTGCATGGGCGCAAATGCGCAGCCATATGCAAGCGCGTCATGGCACAGCACCGATTGGTGAATACCAAATTAACGGCACGATAGATTGGCACAAAGCACAAGCGCGCGGTAGTCGTTGGGATGTGCATGTGCAAGAAGGCGATTACTTACTTCGGCTTTACGGCAAGCGCAGCCATTTGGACTTAGCCGCACCCGGTTGCCACATAAAACTGACCGCTGAGGTTAAACCTCTGCCCGGGCCGATTGTGTTGGGCGGCTATGACCCGCGCCGCGATGCGTGGTTTGCGGGCCAGCGCGGGCAGGGCGAGCGGCCTGTTTTGCATATGTTTGGCCGCGATTTGATTGCCGCGCGCACGGATGATGAATTGCTGGTTCTGCGGCGACGCGGGCATCAATATGAATTGGACAGGCTGGCGCGTCATCATGGCGTTGCGGTGCGGGAAATATCTTGCCGACCGCATTGCCGTTTGACGCTGAAAGGCGGTATTGAATTCGCTTATCACGACAGGCTCAGCGGATTGACGCAATCGTGCCGTACGGCAGATGTGATTGTCATGCCTTTTGACGAAGCGCGTTATCCATGCCGCGCGCAATTACTCGACAGCCCCGCTTTTGCGAAACGAGTGCATTGGCAATTCACAAGTGAAGGGGGACAGCTGCATCGGCAGCGTTTGAGCAGAAGCAGATTATGGCAGCAGGATTAGTATTTGCGCATCAGGCCGACAAGGCGACCTTGCACCCGCACTTGGTCTGAACGGAAAATACGTGTTTCATAAGCCGGATTGGCCGCTTCCAGCGCAATCATTTCGCCTTTGCGGCGCAAGCGCTTCAGCGTTGCCTCATGGCCTTCAACCAGCGCAACGACAATCTCGCCATTATCGGCTGTGGCACCACTTTGAATAATCGCCGTGTCACCATCAAAAATACCGGCATCAATCATTGAATCGCCATGCACTTCCAAAGCGTAGTGATCGCCGGAGCGCATCATTTCAATCGGCACAGAAATTTGATTGACCTCTTCTTGCAACGCTTCAATCGGCGTACCGGCGGCGATGCGACCCATTACGGAAACCGTGACCGCATTATCATCATTGGCCGCTTGCGGGGCGTTAGCCGCTGAAGGCGCGTGGCGCGTCGGCGCAGACATGCTGCTGGCCATCGTGTCCGGCAGTTTCACCACTTCCAGCGCACGCGCACGATGGGCGAGGCGCTTGATAAAGCCGCGCTCTTCCAAAGCGGTGATAAGGCGGTGAATGCCTGACTTGGATTTCAGATTAAGCGCTTCCTTCATTTCATCAAAACTGGGAGAGACACCTGTCTCTTTCAGACGCTCATTGATAAACAGCAAAAGTTCGTATTGCTTTTTGGTGAGCATGGTTCCCTCCAGTAAGAACGAATCGCTAACTCTCATGTTCTACTTTTATTCGTTTTTTGCTGCAATAGCGTTTTTTATGATTCGATAAGTTTTTTTGTAGCCGCTTCGACATCGTCTTGGCGCATTAAACTTTCACCGACCAAAAAGGCGGGAATACCGTCAGCCATTAAATCGCGCATATCATTATCCGAAGCAATGCCGCTTTCGCTGACCAGCAAAATATCGTCAGGTGTTTGCGCCATCAGCGCGCGGGTGGTGTCCAGCGTGGTCTCAAATGTCCGTAAATCACGATTATTAATGCCGAGCAATTTCGGTTTCAGCGTCAAGGCGCGTTCCAACTCATCGGCATCATGCACTTCAAACAGCGTATCCATGCCGAACTGTGTCGCCGCTGCATAAAGCTCCTGCGCCTGCGCGTCACTCACTGCCGCCATGATGATGAGAATGGCGTCGCCACCCCAGCTGCGCGCTTCGGCCACTTGATATGTGTCATACATGAAGTCTTTACGCAGTACGGGCAGGGCGCAAGCCGCACGCGCCGCGACCAGATATTCGGGCGCTCCCTGAAAGCTTGGCGCATCAGTGAGAACCGATAAACAGGCCGCACCGCCTTGCGCATAGGCTTGTGCAATCAGCGGTGGGTTGAAGTCTTCACGAATAAGCCCTTTAGAGGGCGAGGCCTTTTTTATCTCGGCAATTAAAGCGGCTTGACCGGCATCGCGCTTGGCTTCCAATGCGCGCAAAAACCCACGCGGTGCATCGGCAGCTTTTGCCGCCTCTTCAACATCAGCCAGAGGAAGCGCCGCTTTTGCAGCGGCTATTTCGTCCAGCTTATAGGCGGTAATTTTGGTGAGAATGTCGCTCATGCATCGGCCAGTTTTTGTGTTGTGGCGACCAGATTGGCCAGCACCGCTTTTGCGCCGCCATCATCAATGGCGAGCGCCGCCATTTCAGCGCCTTCTTTCAGATTGTCAGCCTTGTTGCACACCATCAGCGCGGCGGCCGTATTGAGCAAAACAATATCGCGATAGGCACCGGCCTCGCCATCAAGCAGGGCGGTCATGGCGGCAGCGTTTTCGTCCGGCGTGCCGCCCGCCAAATCTTCCGGCTTGGCGCGGGCTAGTCCGGCGTCTTCCGGCGTCACTTCAAATACCCTGATTTCGCCCTTGCGCAATTCTGCGACCGTGCTCGGGCCGGTGGTTGTCAATTCGTCCATGCCATCAGAGCCGTGCACCACCCAAGCGCGCTCAGAGCCGAGTTTCTTCAAAACATTGGCCAGCGGCTCAACCCATTCTGTGGCAAACACACCGAGCAATTGCCGGTTGGCACCGGCCGGATTGGAAAGCGGGCCGAGCAGATTGAAAATGGTGCGGAAACCCAATTCTTGTCGCGACGGGCCGACATGGCGCATGGCTGAATGGTGATTGGGGGCAAACAAAAAGCCGATGCCGACATCATTAATGCATTGCTCCAGTGCGGCGGGTGACAATGCCAATTTCACACCAAGCGATTCCAAAACTTCTGATGAACCGGATTTTGAACTGAGGGCACGGTTGCCGTGTTTGGCGACATAGGCACCGCAAGCCGCAGCAACGAGTGCGACGGCGGTCGAGATATTATAGCTGCCGCTGCCATCGCCACCCGTGCCGCATGTGTCCAGCACATGGGTCGGCACTTTTACCTTCAGCGCATTGGTGCGCATGACGCTGACACCGGCGGCGATTTCGTCCACCGTCTCGCCGCGCACACGCAAAGCGGAGAGAAAGGCCCCGATTTGCGAAGGCGTGGCTTCGCCGTTCAAAATGATTTCAAAGGCTTTCGTGGCCTCAGCACCCGATAGGGCGCGGCCTTCGGATAAAATGCCGAGTGTCGCTTTCAATTTATCGGGCTGCGCGTCCATCTAGACCTCCAAACTCAAATGTTGCGGGGCAATGTCTGCCGCCACATTCATACCGGCGGTGTGTAAAAAATTGCCGAGTAATTTATGTCCATGCGCGGTGGCAATGCTTTCGGGGTGAAACTGCAGACCATAAACGGGCCGCGATTTATGTTTCACCGCCATAATAATACCGTCATCGGTTTGCGCCGCAATGTCTAAACAATCCGGCATGCTGTCAGGCGCAATGACCAGAGAGTGATAGCGCGTGACAGTGAGCGGGTCGGGCAAGCCGTCAAACACCCCGTCGCCAACATGTTGAATATAGCTCAGCTTGCCGTGCATGATTTTCTCAGCCCGCACAATCTCGCCGCCAAAAGCCTGCCCGACACATTGGTGACCGAGGCAGACGCCGAATATCGGCATATCTTCCGGCGCAGCCTTAATCAGGTCGAGGCAAATACCGGCCTTGTCGGGGTCGCACGGGCCGGGCGACAGAATAATCGCCTGCGGCTTGGCTGCGAGAATGTCTTCCGGCGTTGCCTTATCATTACGGACAACCTGACAATCGGCGCCCAAATCACCGAGGAATTGCACCAAATTGAAGGTGAAGCTGTCATAATTGTCGATAAGCGTCAGCATTAGGGGCGGTTCTTTCTCTCTCCGGCCAGTTGCAGCGCAATCTCGGCGGCGCGAAACAGGGCGGCGGCTTTGTTCACCGTTTCATCATATTCATATTGCGGCGTTGAATCATAGACCACGCCGCCACCGGCTTGCACATAGAGCTTATTGTCTTTCACCACAGCGGTGCGCAAAGCAATGCAGGTGTCCATATCGCCATTGGCGGAGAAATAACCGACGCAGCCGGAATAAATGCCGCGCCGCTCGGGTTCCAATTCATCGATGATTTCCATGGCGCGGATTTTCGGTGCGCCCGAAACCGTGCCGGCGGGAAAGCCTGCCACCAGCGCGTCAATTTCATCCAAGTCTTCGCGCAATGTGCCGGTTACGTCAGAGACAATATGAATAAGGTGCGAGGTCTTTTGCAGACCGAAGGCGACATTGACATTGACTGAGCCGATTTCCGACACGCGGCCGACATCATTTCGTCCCAAATCAAGCAACATGAGGTGCTCGGCGCGCTCTTTTTCATCGGCCAAAAGCTCAGCGCTGATGGCTTCATCTTCGGCCAGGCTGGCGCCGCGTTTGCGCGTTCCGGCAATCGGGCGAATATTGACTTCGCGATCTTTCACGCCGACCAAAACTTCGGGGCTTGAGCCGACGACGGCGAAATCGCGCATATTCAAAAAGAACAGATAAGGCGATGGGTTGACGCGGCGCAGCGAGCGATAAAGGTCAAAGGGCGGCAGGTCGAAATCTATGTTGAAGCGCTGGCTCAACACGACCTGAAACACATCACCCGCTTCGATATATTCTTTGCCTTTTTCGACCATATTGAAATAAGCCTGCTGGCTCATATTCGATTGCGGCGCGGCAAATTCATTTGGTGAGGAAATGGGCGCATCGGGCAGGGCTGTGCGCAGTTTCTCTTCCGCCGCGTCGAGTCGTGCCAGCGCATTATCATAAGCCTCAT
>RFZE01000084.1 GCA_009920875.1 Alphaproteobacteria bacterium
ACCGTTCAGCCGCTTTCTCAGCGCTCGGCGCAATGCTGCTCGGTGTTATCGTGACCGGCCTGTTCGTGGCTCTGTCAATGACTGCCGGCGGCGGTGCTTGGGATAATGCCAAGAAATATATTGAAGATGGCAATCATGGTGGCAAAGGTTCGGAAGCGCATAAAGCGGCCGTAACCGGTGACACTGTCGGTGACCCGTATAAAGATACGGCAGGCCCGGCGGTCAATCCGATGATTAAAATCACCAATATTGTTGCTCTGCTGATGCTGGCCATTCTGGCTCACTAAGCAGACGCAATAAAAGACAAGCCCCGGCATAGCGATATGCCGGGGTTTTTTTGTGCTTCGAATTGTTAAAATTGCGTCGGAGATCCGTCGCCAAAGCGACCGATATTACCGAAGATTTGTTGCAGGGCTGTCAGTTCAGACCCTTGCGTTTGTGTGGTGCGCGCGACAATCGGCACGATGATGCCATCTTCAAGCCGATAGACAGCCAAGTCGCGAACGATTTTATTTTCGTCGAAATAAATCGCCAGCACTTTGCGGTCAACTTCCTCAGATGCGCGATAGCTTTCGGTCACAAAGCGGCTATGAATATAGTAAAAAGCGCCATTGTTTAATTTGCTGACGCTGGTAGGTGATCCGAATGTGTCGCGCACGGTCGTTTGGTCGCTCACACCTTTTTCAATGTCCGCGATGGAGCGGTTATCGAAAAAATAGCCGCGATTATCAATCACCGGCGCGCATGCCAGAATCGAAGCGCTTAACAGTCCGGCGGCAAAAACCGAGCCGCGACGTTTCACCGCCTGTCCGAAAGCCGCATCTTTTGTTTTTTGACGAAATCGCATTATTGATTACCTATATAAGATAGCCTAGATGGGTAGCCAATCACGCGCCGTGAGGCAATAGAAAATTCAATCCTTGAGTGGAGATATGTAATGGGACTGCTCGACTTTTTGTCTTTGAACAAAAATGCCCCTGATTTAGCGCCGGCCTATACCGCCATTATGGCGCAGGCGCGCAAGCCCGACCATTACGGGGCGGGCGCTGTGCCCGACAGTTTTGACGGCCGTTTTGATATGTTGGCCGTTCATGTGCATTTGGTTCTGCGCCGATTGCGAAGTGACGGCGTGGCGCGTGACGATATCGGTCAGGCGCTGTTCGACATGTTTTTCCGCGATATGGACCAAGCCATGCGCGAGGCCGGTGTTGGCGATTTGGGCGTCGGGAAAAAAATTCGCAAAATGGCGCAGGCCTTTTATGGTCGCGCCGCCGCCTATGATGAAGCCTTGGGTAAAGCGGCCCCTGCCTCTGATGACGCGGCGACCAGAAAGGCGTTGAGTGCTGTCTTGCAACGCAATCTTTATCCTGATGCCGATGACGCAGCGGATAGCGAAAAGCTGAATATATTGGCGGAAGATTTGTTGAAGCTGGAAAGCGAATTGGCCGATAGGACGCTGGAAGATATTTTGGCCGGTCAGGTCTTTAAGGCCGCATCATGAGTGAAGAAGAGACCATATCCGCGCCGTTTGGCGAGGCGGAAATGAGCCTACTGGTATTGCTCGATGAAGTGCCGCCCAACGGGTTTGAAATAGACCACAAGGCGGAGGCCGATGTGTTGCAGGCTTTGGCCGGACGCTTCAATGTTGAGGAAGTGGCCGATTTGCATTTTCAAGCTTTGCTGGTGCCGCTCGATAAGCAATGCTTGCAAGCCAATGGCACGGTGCGCGGGCGGGTGCGGCAAATCTGTGGCGTGACGCTTGAGCCGCTATGGACCTATATTGAACAAAATTTCTCAACCGAGTTTCAGCCACAGGAATTGGTCGCCAAATATATTGTGCCGGAAGACGACTTTGATACGGAACTGCCCGAAGCCATGCAGAACGGGCAAGCCGATATTGGCGAAATGGTAACGCAGCTATTTGCAATGGAAATACCGGCTTATCCGCGCGTCGAAGGGGCCGAATTCGGCGGATATGGGCAAAGTGAGGCTGAAATTGAAGCCGAAGATGCCAAGCAATCGCCCTTTGCGGCCCTGTCGGCACTTAAGCCGACTGATGGCGATGCTTGATAAAATACTCAAACAGGCGCATATAGAGCGGCGTTTCGGTAGAGTAAGTATCGGTAGCGAGGGAACTTGTGACTAAAACCGTAATTGCAATTGATGCTATGGGTGGCGACTTCGGGCCCGCCGTCACGATTGATGGCTTGGCGCGTATCCATAAAGCGCGCCCGCATGCCTCATATTTGCTTTTCGGCAATGAAGACCAAATAAGCTCCGAACTGAAAAAGCATGCCGCGCTGTCTGACGTATCGCGCATTATCCATTGCGATGTTGACGTGCCGATGGACGCCAAGCCCAGTGTTGCCTTACGGCAAGGGCGCAAAGTCTCCGGCATGTGGAAGGCCATTCACGCGGTTAAAGAGGGTGAGGCGCACGCTTGCGTCTCAGCCGGCAATACCGGTGCGCTGATGGCCATGTCGAAAGTCATTTTGCGCACTCAACCGGGTATAGAACGTCCGGCCATTGCGTGTATCTGGCCGACCGTGCGCGGCGAAAGCGTGGTTCTTGATGTCGGTGCCAATATTGGCGGCACGGCGTCGCAATATGTTCAATTTGCAGCTATGGGTGCGGCCTATACGCGCACTGTTTTCGGCCTGAAAAAGCCTGAAATCGGATTGCTCAATATCGGCACAGAAGAAATGAAGGGCACAGATGAAGTGAAAGAGGCGGCCGAGTTGCTGGAACGCTCGGAGCTTAATTTCAAAGGGTTTGTTGAGGGCGATGGTATCGGTCGCGGCGATGTTGATGTGGTGGTGACCGACGGGTTTACCGGCAATATCGCGCTAAAAACGGCTGAAGGCACAGCCCGGCAAATGGCTGAATATTTGCGCCAGGCTATGGGCAGTTCATTGATGACCAAAATCGGTTACTTGTTTGCCAAAAGTGGTTTTAACGCCCTGCGTGAGCGTATGGATCCGAACGCTGCAAATGGCGGTATGTTTCTTGGGCTAAATGGTGTGGTCGTCAAAAGTCATGGCGGCGCGGACGCTGATGGCTTTGCCACTGCGGTGGGAGTTGCGATTGAGGCGGCTGACGCTGACATGTTGGGTGAAATTTCACGGCGTATCGAAAAAATACAGGCACTGCTCGATGATGCTTGGGCAGAGTCGCTTGATTGATAACATCAGCTAGGAGGGCTTATGCCCCGCAAAGCAAAAATTACCGGCATAGGCAGCTATTTGCCTGATAAGATTGTCAGCAATGATGATCTGTCAAAAATACTCGATACCAGCGATGAATGGATTACCACGCGTTCCGGCATAAAACAGCGCCATCGGGCGGCTGATGGGGAAGCGACCAGCGATATTGCTTTGGCGGCGGCGCAACAGGCTTTGAGCTATGCAGGTATTACCGCCAATGATATTGATATGATTATCGTATCGACCACAACGCCCGATTTGACCTTTCCGGCCACTGCCGCATTGGTTCAGAAAAAACTCGGTATAAGTCACGGCGCTGCCTTTGACGTGCAGGCCGTATGCTCGGGCTTTGTCTATGGCTTGAGCGTTGCCTCAGCCATGGTTGAAACCGGCCAAGCTGAGCGCGTCCTTCTTATTGGTGCGGAAACCATGACGCGGCTGCTTGATTGGGAAGATCGCGCGACCGCCGTATTGTTCGGTGACGGCGGCGCTGCCGTGGTGTTGGAGGCAACGGATATTGCCGATGAAAACGAGCCGCATATTATCGGCTCTTATTTGCGTTCCGATGGCAATTTGACCGATTTACTTTTCGTCGATGGTGGCCCTTCAACGACCGGAACGACGGGCAAGCTGCGCATGCAGGGGCGTGAAGTTTATCGCCATGCGGTCGGCAATATTGCCGATGCGATTAACACGCTGCTGCAACGCCACGCATTGACGGTTGACGATATTGATTGGTTTGTTCCGCACCAAGCCAATAAGCGCATTATTGATGGTGTGGCAAAGAAAATTGGCCTGCCGGCTGAAAAAACTGTGGTGACGGTGCAGAACCACGCCAATACATCGGCCGCTTCAATCCCCTTGGCGCTGCACGAATTGGTCAAAAGCGGTCGCGTGTCATCCGGTGATTTGATTATGCTTGAAGCGATGGGTGGTGGCCTGACTTGGGGTGCCAATCTTATTCGTTGGGCATAAATCCCTCATTTAATTATGTTTTATGCTTGCGCCGCCAATTTGGCTTGTGCTTAACTTTCATTTGAGGAGATTGGAAATGGCGGGAAAAACGGTAACACGTTCTGATTTGAGCGAGATTGTTTACAACACGGTGGGATTGTCCCGAAGCGAGTCGGCACAAATTGTCGAAACCGTTCTTGATGAAATTTCAGACGCTTTGATCCGCGGTGAGGATGTCAAACTGTCCTCCTTTGGATCGTTTCTTATCCGGCATAAAAACGGTCGCATTGGCCGCAATCCGAAAACGGGTGAGGAAGTGCCGATTGAACCGCGTCGTGTTCTCAGCTTTCGCGCCAGCCATGTCCTCAAAGAAAAAATCAACAAAATGGCCGGCCTCGGTTAAAACAAGTCCATGACGTCAGGAAAATCAGAAAACGCCTTTCGCACCATTAGCGAGGTGGCGCAAGCGCTTGACGTTAAACCGCATGTGCTGCGCTTTTGGGAAAGCAAGTTTGACGAAATCCAACCGGTCAAGCGGGCTGCCGGGCGCCGCTATTATCGTCCCGAAGATGTTGAACTGATTGCCGGTATCAAACATTTGCTACACGGGCAGGGCATGACCATTAAAGGTGCGCAAAAGCATCTGAAAGACAATGGCATTGACGAAGTGCGTGCGATGGCTTCGGGGGATAAACCAAAGCCTGAAGCGGCGCTCAATGAAATCGGCCTCAATCGCCGCAGCAAGCTTGAGGCGGCGCGTCAAAATCTTGTGCAAGCGCGCATTTTATTAGTCGGCGAAGATAATTAGTCTGTCTCGCCTTCGAAGTCGGTTTGCTCCGACAATCCGTCGCTTGCCTTTTTTACTGAAACTGCATAGTAAATGCCTAAGTCGGAGCGTAGCGCAGCCCGGTAGCGCACTTGTCTGGGGGACAAGGGGTCGTGGGTTCGAATCCCGCCGCTCCGACCATTAGAAGCTGGAGAAAAAAATGTCTGCAATTTTGCCTATCGTTATTTTTATTGTCGCTTTCGTCGCGCTGAACATTTTTCAGTTCGGTCGCCCTGACTAGGGGCTATTGCGGTTCGTCCGGTCGCTGCATCCAATAAATAATGGCGGCGGCGGGGACGACCCAAGCGACGCCGGTCACCAAATAATAGAAAAACTCGACAATGCCATTGTCAGGCACGCTGGTGGTCACGGCAACGGTCATCACAATCAGCGCGTAAAATATAATCAGCGCAAGCATCAGCACCAGTCCGATGAGCTTGCGAATGCGCATCGGTAACCAAGGCTTATTGAATTTCTTTTGTGATGTCTCAGACATGAGAAGCGTGTAACACGAAGCGTGGCGCATCTCCAATCACTGTCCCTCGCGATGTTTGGTCGCAAGGCGAGCCAAGCGCGAAAAGCCTATATACAAAACATGAGTTCAAACGCCTTATCTGCGCCCAGCGCCTCCGATCGACAAATCGCCCTATGGCTGTTTACCGTCGCGGGTTTCGTCATGCTGATGGTGCTGGTCGGTGGGCTGACGCGGCTGACCGATAGCGGCCTGTCGATAACCGAATGGGCGCCGATACGCGGGGCGCTGCCGCCATTTACGCAAGCCGACTGGCTGGCAGAGTTTGAGAAATATAAACAAATTCCGGAATATCAATTGGTCAATCTTGGTATGAGCATGGCCGAGTTCAAATTCATTTACTGGTGGGAGTGGGGGCATCGCTTCCTTGGACGTATTGTCGGCTTGGTATTCTTTATTCCGTTTGTCGTTTTTTTGGTGCAGAAAAAAATCAGCCGCCGCCAATTACCGCCCTTGCTTGGCCTGTTTGCGTTGGGCGGTCTGCAAGGTTTTATGGGTTGGTATATGGTGGCCAGCGGCCTCACTGAGCGGGTCGATGTCAGCCAATATCGCCTTGCCGTGCATTTGGGGCTGGCCCTGATTATCTTCGCTGCCGCGCTTTGGTTGGCGCTGAATTATTGGCGCGGCACAACCAAAAGCGGCGGCTTTGGAAAACAATCCGTCATAGCTGCGATTATCGTTGTCGCCGTGCTGATGCAGTCGCTGCTCGGCGCGCTGGTGGCTGGAATAAACGCCGGTAAAACCTATACGGATTGGCCGCTCATGGATGGCGATTTCATTCCCGACGGCCTGTTTGATATGCAGCCTTTCTGGCTCAATTTCTTTGAAAGTCATCTGACCGTGCAATTTGATCACCGCATGGTCGCGTATGCGCTGACCGCTTTTATCGTTTGGCATATACATCGCGTCCTGCGTTCCGGCACGGGTGGGGCGGCGGCACTGTCGGCCAAATGGCTGGGCGGCGCGCTGCTGCTGCAAATCGTGCTGGGCATCAGC
>RFZE01000085.1 GCA_009920875.1 Alphaproteobacteria bacterium
CGTGACCCCTAAGAAAGCGTTTTACGCACCGTTTGGCGCGGCAGGCAAAGCGCTTTTTAACCATCAACAAAATTGTGGCAGACTTGCGGCGCAAATCGGCCAAATCAGCCTGCTCAGCCTTGCGCTGCAAGAAGCAGTCGCATATAAAACAGGCAGATGGTTCTTGCGTTAGCGCGAGTAAAAATGCAAATCGGGAGACATGCAATCATGCAGCAAAGTGGTTTTCACATGAGTTCAAACGGCGTTGACCAACAAGGCTTGGGCAAAGCCGCCGCCATTTATTGGAATTTGCGCCCCTCTGAAATTTATGAAATGGCATTGGCGCGCGGCGAAGGTGAAATTGCTGCCAGCGGCCCGCTTTTGGTAAAAACCGGTGCCCATACGGGGCGCTCGGCGCAAGATAAATTTATCGTTCGCGACGCCACCACAGAAGACAATATTTGGTGGGACAATAATAAATCCATGACCGCCGAGCAATTTGATGCGCTGCATGAAGACATGTTGGCCTATGCCGAAGGCAAGGAATTGCTGGTGCAAGATTTGTTTGGCGGGGCCGATAAGACCCATCGCTTGGCGACCCGCGTGGTCACCGAACTGGCCTGGCATTCCTTGTTTATCCAAAACCTGCTCATCGAGCCGCAGGAAGATGAATTAGAAGGCTTTGACCCTGAATTCATGATTATGAATTTCCCCGGTTTCAAGGCCGATACGGCGCGCCATGGCAGCCGTTCGGAGACCATGATTGCGGTCAATTTTGACAAGAAAATCGTGCTGATTTGCGGCACGTCTTATGCGGGTGAGACCAAAAAATCGGTTTTCTCCATGCTCAATTATACTTTGCCGCCCAAGCGCGTCATGCCGATGCATTGCTCGGTCAATGTCGGGCCGGATGGTGATAGCGCGGTTTTCTTTGGCCTGAGCGGCACAGGTAAAACCACGCTGTCGGCTGACCCCAATCGCGAATTGGTCGGCGATGATGAGCATGGCTGGTCGGAAAATGGCGTGTTCAATTTTGAAGGCGGCTGTTACGCCAAAATGATCAATCTGTCGGAAGAAGCCGAGCCGGAAATTTTTGCCACCACCAAGCGCTTCGGCACGGTGTTGGAAAATGTCGTCATGGATCCGGTCACACGCGAGCTTGATTTTGACGATAATTCGCTGGCCGAAAATTCGCGTGGTGCTTATCCGCTCTCATTCATTCCCAATGCCTCGGCAACCGGCACGGCCGGCCATCCGAAAAGCATTATCATGCTGACAGCTGATGCATTTGGTGTCTTGCCACCCATTTCGCGCCTGACCCCGAGCCAAGCCATGTATCACTTTTTGTCGGGCTATACCGCCAAAGTGGCGGGCACGGAAAAAGGCGTGACCGAGCCGGAGGCGACCTTCTCGACCTGTTTCGGCGCGCCTTTCATGCCGCGCCACCCGTCAGAATATGGCAATTTGCTGCGCGACCTCATCGCTGAGCATGATGCCAAATGCTGGCTCGTCAATACCGGTTGGACCGGCGGCTCTTACGGCGTCGGCAATCGCATGCCGATTAAAGAGACGCGCGCGCTTTTGTCGGCCGCTTTGGACGGCAGCTTGAACAATGTCGAGTTCCGCACCGACGATAATTTCGGCTTTGATGTGCCGGTCGCCGTGCCGGGTGTGGATGGGTCAATCCTCAATCCGCGCGACACATGGGCCGATAAAGCGGCTTACGATGCGCAAGCCGGTAAGCTGGTCGCCATGTTTGTCGAGAATTTCGCCAAATTTATCGAGCATGTGGACGATAATGTGAAAGCGGCGGCTCTTGCTGCTGAGTAGTGGCTGCTGAATGACTAAAAGCGTCCGCTTGCCTTTAGGCAAGCCCGACACGCCTTGTCCCTGTGTAGCCCGTCAGCAAGCGAAGCGTATATGACGGGCGAAACAGTCTCACAATCAAACGAGATTTGAATTCAAGGCGGGGTTTTAACCCCGCCTTTTTCCATTATTCTCTATAATCAGGGAAATATTTACAAATAATATTACTAATAAAATATATTAATACTATTAATGAGCCTCTTCCCAATTATTTGCCGCTTGCGCATCAACCAAAAGTGGTACGGACAGGCTCAAACGCGGCGCGCAGGCGCTTTCCATGGTCGATTTGACGGTTTTGATGAGGGCATCGCAGTCTTTTTGCGGCGCTTCAAAGATTAATTCATCATGCACTTGCAACAGCATTTTGGCGTCTTTCAGCTTGGCTTTGTCGAGTGCGGCGGGCATTTGCACCATGGCGCGGCGGATAATATCGGCCGCCGTGCCCTGTATCGGCGCATTAATGGCGGCACGCTCGGCAAAGGCTTTGCGGGCCGGAATTTTGGCGTTGATTTCCGGCACATGCACTTTGCGCCCGAATAATGTGGTGACATAGCCTTGCGCTTTCGCTTCCGCCTTCACATGCTCCATATAATCTTTAATGCCGGGAAATTTCTCAAAATAGGCTTTGATGTAATCGCCCGCTTCGCCGCGCGAAATGCCGAGCTGATTGGCCAGCCCGAAGGCGGAAATGCCGTAAATAATGCCGAAATTAATTGCTTTGGCGCGGCGCCGCACTTCCGCCGTCATCTCGGCCATCGGCACATTGAACATTTCAGACGCGGTCATGGCGTGAATATCATCGCCGTTCAAAAAGGCGTTTTTCAGCGCCTCAATATCGGCCATATGCGCCAATACGCGCAATTCAATCTGGCTGTAATCGGCGCTGACCAGCTGATTGCCGTCGCTTGCGATAAAGGCGGTGCGGATGCGCCGCCCGTCTTCCGTGCGTATCGGAATATTTTGCAAATTCGGATCTGACGATGATAAGCGCCCGGTCGTTGTCGCAGCCAAAGAATAGGAGGTGTGAATGCGCCCGGTCTGAGGATGGATAAATTCGGGCAGCGCATCCGTATAGGTCGATTTCAGTTTGGCGAGGCCGCGCCAATCAAGCACCGATTGGGCCAAAGAAACCCCCTCAGCGGCGAGGCTCTCCAGCACATCGGCGCCGGTGCCCCAAGCGCCGGTTTTGGTCTTTTTGCCCCCGGCCAAGCCCATTTTGTCAAACAGGATTTCGCCCAATTGTTTGGGGCTGGCAATATTGAAGTCTTGGCCTGCCGTTTCATAAATCTCGGCTTCCATCGCCGCCATTTTTTGCGCGAACTCGCCCGACAGGCCCGACAGCACGGCGCGATCGACCGCCACGCCATGCGCTTCCATGGCACGCAATACTTCAACCAATGGCCGCTCCGTGGTCTCATAAACGCTCACCATATGGTCAGCCAGCAAGCGCGGCTGCAAATGTTTATAAAGCCGCAAGGTGACATCGGCATCTTCCGCCGCATAGGCCGTCGCTTTGTCTATCGGCACTTGGTCAAAAGTGATTTGGCTTTTGCCGCTGCCCAGCAATTCTTTAATCGGTATCGGCGTATGGCCGAGATATTTTTGCGCCAGCGCATCCATGCCATGCCCATGATTACCCGCGTCGAGCGCATAAGACATCAGCATGGTGTCGTCAAAGCCGTTTATCACCAGCCCATAACGGGCGAGAATTTGCGTGTCGAATTTGGCGTTTTGCAAAATCTTTCTGACCGACGGGTCAGCCAAAAGCGGCTTCAACATAGTGAGCGCCAAGGCCTCATCGATTTGCGGCGGTGTCTCATCTTCCAAAGCAAGCCCGTCACCCGCCCCATGCGCCAATGGCATATAGGCGGCCTCACCGGGCGCGACCGCCAATGACACGCCGACCAAACGACATTGCATGGCATCCAGCCCGTCGGTTTCGGTATCAATGGCCACAATCCCGGTCTCATAGGCGCGCGCGATGAAAGCGGCAAGCGTGTCGCCATCACGAATGCAATCATAGCTGCCCGTATCGAGCGCGGGCATCTGAGCCGGCAGGGCACGATAATCACCTGCGTTTTCGGCCCTTGGTGCGGGCCGTGAGTCATCTGCCGCCAAAGCGGCGCTGGCTTCAAAATCATCGACCGCCCAGCCATAACGCTCGGCCAATCTTTTGGTCAGCGTGTTGAACTCCAGCGCCTTGGCAAAACCGATAAGCTTCTCGCCCTTGGGTGCGCTCAGCGCCATATCAACAAAGCCGACCGGCATGGGGGTGTCGCGTTTCAGCGTCACCAGTTCGCGGCTGATGCGCGCTTGCTCGGCAAATTCAATTAAATTCTCGCGCCGTTTGTTTTGCTTAATCTCTTCAGCGCGCGCCAAAAGCGTATCGAGATCGCCATATTCGTCAATCAATTGCGCCGCGGTTTTAATGCCAATGCCCGGCACACCCGGCACATTATCGACACTGTCACCGGCCAAAGCCTGCACATCGATAACCTTATCGGGCCCGACGCCGAATTTTTCCACCACACCGGCGGCGTCGATAAATTTGTCTTTCATCGTATCGACCATGTCGATTTTATCGCTCACCAGCTGCATCAAATCCTTATCCGATGAGACAATGGTGACGCGTGCGCCCTGCTCGGCCGCGGCATCGGCATAGGCGGCAATGAGGTCATCAGCCTCAAACCCCTCAAGCTCAATAGCGGGAATATCAAACGCTTTGACGGCCTCGCGCACGAGCGGAAATTGCGGCACCAAATCTTCCGGCGCGGGCGGGCGATGGGCTTTATAATCAGGGTAAATCTCATTGCGGAAGCTTTTGCCCGAAGCGTCAAAAATCACCGCCAAATGGGTCGGCGTTTCCTGCGCCCCCATATCGTTCAGTAATTTGAGCAGCATATTGCAAAAGCCCGACACCGCCCCGACCGGCAGCCCGTCCGACTTGCGCGTCAAAGGCGGCAAGGCGTGATAGGCGCGGAAAATATACCCCGAGCCGTCAACCAGATAGAGATGGTCTTTTTTGCCTAATTTTGCCTCAGCCAATCTGCGCTCCCGTCGAATCTTTCTTCAACTGTAGCTGCGTGCCGCGCCAAGACAAGACGGCAAACGCGATTTGCCGATTTATTCCCCAGAACATAAATGCTAGACAAGGTTCAGGAGTTTTCACCATGCAAGAATATGCGTTACAGGCCAAAGGTCTGACCAAAACCTATAAAGCGGTCGGCCCGACAGCGGCCAAACAAGCCTTGAAAGGCATTGATTTGGCGGTGCCGCGCGGCTCGATTTTCGGTCTTTTGGGGCCCAATGGGGCGGGCAAATCAACCTTTATCAATATTCTTGCCGGCATGGTGGTGAAAAGCGGCGGCATGGCTGAAATATGGGGTTTTGACATTGACAAAAACCCACGCCAAGCGCGCGCTTCGATCGGCATTGTGCCGCAAGAACTTTCCATCGACCCGTTTTTCACCCCCAGGGAGATTATGGATTTACAGGCCGGCATGTATGGCGTGCCGAAAAGCCAACGCCGAACATTGGAAATACTCACCGCCATGGGGCTGGATGACAAGCTCGACGCCTATGCCCGCACTTTGTCGGGCGGCATGCGGCGGCGTCTCTTGGTCGCCAAAGCTTTGGTGCACAATCCGCCGGTTTTGGTTTTGGATGAGCCGACCGCGGGGGTTGATATTGAGCTGCGCCGCCAGCTTTGGGATTATGTGCTTGAATTAAATAAAGCCGGTGTCACCATTGTCTTGACCACCCATTATTTGGAAGAGGCGGAAAAGCTGTGCGACACGATTGCGATTATCGACCAGGGCGAGTTGCGCGCTTGCGACAGCACGCAAAACCTGTTGGCGCAGATTGACAATAAGACGCTTTTGGTGCGTTCCGCTTCGCCTTTGGCCACCGCGCCGTCATTAAACGGTCTTGACGCCAAGCTCACCGATGATGGCCGTTTGGCCGTCACCTATAATCCGGGCCTCATACCGGCGGGTGCGGTGATTGCGCAATTAAACGAGCACGGTGTTGAGATCGCCGATCTCGACACGCGCGGCGCTGAATTGGAAAACGTATTTTTGAAACTGACCTCTTAAGGGAGAGAATTATGATTGGACGTTTGAACCATGTCGGTGTGGCGACCCCGTCAATCGAAAAATCCATTGCTTTATATCGTGATATGTTGGGCGCGACCAAAATCCACGATACATTCAAAATGGAAGAGCAGGGTGTGTATGTGTGTTTTGTCGATGTGCCGAACAGCCAGATTGAACTGATTGAGCCGATTGACGATAAAAGTCCGATTGCCGGTTTTTTGAAAAACAACCCTGAAGGCGGTCAGCACCATATTTGTTTTGAAGTCGATGATCTTTATGCGGCGCGCGATGACATGGTCGCCAAAGGGGCGCGTGTTTTGGGCGAACCGCGCATTGGCGCACATGGCACGGAAATCATTTTCCTGCATCCCAAAGATATGGGCGGTGTGCTGGTTGAGCTGATGCAGAAACCCGACGCGCATTAGCGCGCGCCATCGCA
>RFZE01000086.1 GCA_009920875.1 Alphaproteobacteria bacterium
GGTCACCCGCGCGCCTGAGCGCGAGATAAAAGGCTGGGGCAAAAAATTCCGCGCCAAGAATGAGAAAAAGGACAGCTAATTATGTGTGGTATTATTGGCGTTATCGGCAAAAACGATGTCACCCAGTCTATTTTTGACGGGCTTAAGCGTCTGGAATATCGCGGTTATGACAGTGCGGGAATTGCAACCATTGCCGACGGCCAGCTGATGCGTCGCCGCGCCGAGGGTAAGCTCGACGCTTTGCGCGAAGAATTGAACGAGCGTCCGCTGCAAGGCAGCATCGGCATCGGCCATACACGCTGGGCAACACATGGGCCCGCCATTAAAGCCAATGCGCATCCGCATCGCGGTGAGCGCGTTGCGGTGGTGCATAATGGCATTATCGAGAATTATAAAGAGTTGAAAGAACAGCTTATCGCCGATGGCGTCAGTTTTTCGTCCGATACAGATACGGAAGTCATCGCCCATTTGTTTTCCAAGAACCTAAACGGTAGCGGTGATGTGCGGCAAGCGGCAGCGAAAACATTTGCGGCGCTTGACGGCGCTTATGCCATTGCCCTGATTGTTGACGGCAATGAGAATGAAATCATTGTCGCGCGGAAGGGCAGCCCTTTGGCCATCGGGCATGGTGACGGGGAAATGTATCTCGGCTCTGATGCCTTCGCGCTGGCGCCTTTTACCAATCGCGTATGCTATTTGGCCAATGGCGATTGGGCGATTATGCGCCGCGACGGGGCGGAAATTTATACGCTCGGCTCTGACGCGCCGGTTGAACGTCCGGTTGAAACGGTCGATGCCTCCGCGGCCATGGTTGATAAGGGCAATTATCGGCATTTCATGGCGAAAGAGATTCACGAACAGCCCGATGTGCTGTCGCGCACATTCGGGCAATATATTGATCCGGAAGCCAATGGCGTATTGCTGCCGCAAAATGATTTGGATTTCAGTAAAATCAACCGCGTTATTTTGGTCGCTTGCGGCACGGCATATTTTGCCGCGCAGGTCGGGCGTAATTGGATTGAGCGCTATGCACGCATTCCGGCCTCGATTGATATTGCCTCCGAGTTTCGCTATCGCGACGCGCCAATGGATGAAGACTGCTTGGCGGTATTTGTTTCGCAATCGGGTGAGACAGCGGACACACTGGCCGCTCTACAGCACTGCAAGGCGCATGGCTTGCAAACCATTGGCGTGGTCAATGTGCCGGAGAGTTCCATCACGCGCGAAGTTGACCTGACATTCCCAACTTATGCCGGGCCTGAAATCGGCGTCGCCTCCACAAAAGCCTTTACCGCGCAATTGGGCGCGCTGGCTTCATTGGCCATTGGTCTGGGACGGGTGAAAGGCACGATTGACGAAGCAGAAGAAAAACGCCTGACCGATTTACTGCTGACGACACCGCGCCTCGCCAATGATGTGCTGAATTGCGAAGACGAGATTGAAGAGGTTGCCAAAGGCTTTGTCGATTATAACAGCGCCCTGTTTATCGGTCGCAATACCATGTGGCCGCTGGCGCTTGAGGGTGCGTTAAAGCTGAAAGAGATTTCCTATATTCATGCCGAGGGTTTTGCCGCCGGTGAGTTGAAGCACGGTTCAATTGCTCTGGTCGATGAGAATGTCCCCATTGTCACCATTGCACCTGATGATGAGCTGTTTGAAAAAACAGTCTCCAACATGCAGGAAGTGCTGGCACGCGGCGGCAAAGTCATCATGCTGGGCAGTGAAGAGGGCATCGCCAAAGCAGGCGAGGGCTGCATGGCGACGATTAAGCTGCCGGTGCTTGACCCGTTCATTACGCCGATACTTTATGCGCTGCCGCTGCAATTACTGGCTTATTATGCCGCCGTCGCCAAAGGCACGGATGTCGATCAGCCGCGCAATTTGGCCAAATCTGTTACAGTGGAATAGCCGCTCGATTGACTTATATAATGGCGCATGAGTGAGTTGGAAGAGGCTGAAAAGCAAGTGCGTGAAATGGTGGTGCAGGCCGCTGCCACTTTAACCCAGCAATATGGCGAGGATGCCGAGGTGATTGCCACCATGCGCGCGGCCGAGTTTGCCGCCGCAGGTGATGTCGATGGCCTGAAAGCGTGGGACATGATTATCGAATATCTGGTCGCGCTGCGCGAAGGTAAGCCTGAAGATGTTGGCGGGGCGGTTAATTGAGGCCGCTTCTCACCGTCTATTATAATGGCGACTGCTCTATTTGCGGGCCGGAAGTGGCTATGTATCAACGCATGGCGGCGGCGGCGCATATCGACAATTTGGTGTTTGAGAATATCGCCACCCAAACCTGCCCGTCGGGCTATCAGCGCGATAGTTTGTTACGCCGCATACATGCCGAGGAAAACGGCAAAATGTTGGTCGGAGTGGAGGCGTTTATCGCCATGTGGCTGCGCTTGCCAAAATTCAAATATCTTGCCCACGCAATAAATTGGCCGATCATGCGAGGCATGACCGGCCTGATTTATAATCATATTATCGCGCCGTGGCTGTATCGCCGTTACATGCGCTCTTTATGATGTTGTTAGATGCCCGGAATAAACGGGATATCGATGATGCCACAACCGGCAATAGCCAAGCTCAACACGACAGGAATAAGAATTTTCTTCATTTGATAGTCTCCCCAGAGTCTTCTTCAGGCCATCCATTGGCCTTGGCCGTTTTATACCCCTGATAGCGCGGCTGGTCTATGGCCAGCTTGCCCATAGTTGTCTTGATGAGATGTATTTTCAGCTTTTCGTCGGATAAATCCATCTCACCTGTCGCTATTTTGTCACAAAGTTTGCGGTTCAATTCTTTCAGAGTGCCGGTTTCACCGAGCAGTGATTCGAGCCGCGCTGTTTCGGCACGATTGAAACCCGGGGCGAGTTCCAATTCGCGCGCCAATATATCCAAAACATTGCCGGCGACGCGAGCATGGAAGGCGGCATGACCCGACAGTTGCGGCATCGCCGTATCGTTTAGGAAGGCTCGCGCGGCGCCGAGAAGTTTTTCGGCGGACGGTTTGTCTTGCATCAGTCTTCTCCCATCAGCATGCGTAACAGGTCGATTTCGGTTTCCGAAGCGCGTCGCCCGATAGAGCCGCGCTCGATTGAAGGGTCGGCGCCGCTTTCAAAAGCTGAGACCATCAGCACGCCGCACATAATGCCCCATTTTAATGTGCCGAGAATTTCCCAAAAGCGCGTCGCTTTTTCGTCAATCTCGCCACCGGCGGCGCGATAGGCGTCATACATATCGGCGCGTGCCCCGAAGCCGCCGACCGGCATATCATGCTGCCCAAAGCGCCAGCTTGGCACACACGGCCAGCCGAGATCTTCCATCGGGTCGCCAATATGTGTCAGCTCCCAGTCGAGCAGGGCGACCAGCCCGTCTCGCGGCGACACCATAATATTGCCATTGCGGAAGTCGCCATGCACCAAAGCGGGCGCACGCTTTTCCGGCAGATTGTCACCCAGCCATTTTATCGCCAATTCAAATACCGGAAACGGATGACCACCGGCTTTTAAATAGCCTGCATATTTCTCCAATTCACCCACCGCATCACTAAACGGCAAATCCGGCAAAGCAGAGACATCTATATTGTGCAGCGCCGCCAGCATGGTGCCGCATTGCGCGGCAAGATTGGGACGCACAGCATCAAACTCAGCATCGCGCAAAATTTTCCGAGCAATGGTTTCACCCTCGATAAAGTCCATCACATAGGCTTCGCCAATGCCGTCATCTTCGTCGCAAATAAAACTGATTTTGGGCACGGCGATTCCGGCCTCGGCGGCGGCACTGATAATGGCCGCTTCGCTGGCTTTCGGCAGGGCATTTTGTGAGGTCTGAACCCCGCGCGGATTTCGCCGCAACACATAAGCTTGGCCATCGCAAACAAATGTCCAGCTTTCTTGGCTGGCACCGCCGGAAAGCCGCTTTAAATTTTCGATAGGCGAACCGAAACGGCGCGTGCATATGCTCCCCAGCCGCTCTTCGAATTGCTCTTTTGAAAGCTCTCCCATGTGGTGAAGCGTGCCATTGCAAAGCACGTTAGGCAAGCGCAAAGGGGCTGAAAACAGGGCGATTGCCTTCCATTTAACTTATTTACTTTAAAGAAAATAAAAAAAATTAGGTTTCTTGAGTTTGGCAGAACGCTAGCTAAAACTCCATTTTTAGAGCCGAAATGGCAATAAGAAAGTTATGGCTCTCGCGTATCCTCTGTTCGTTGCGTGTGCTGACGATTCATCGCGTATGGCTGAACCTTTCCCGAGAGAGAAACGACACGGGCTTGATAATGTTCCGGAGTGACGCGTTTTCCGAATTTGAAGCGCCAATCAATCCCTTTCTGGGCTACTCCGCCAGCGATATATTTGAATTTGTCTAATCTTTGAAAAACCGAGCGGAATCAGCCGATAGTGAATAATGAGTGAAATTCTCGACCCACCGAAAAAAAGACGCACCTTGCTGGGCGCTCTGCGTACCTATTTCCTCACCGGTCTCGTCGTCACTGCGCCGATTTACATCACTTTTTATTTGATGCTGTGGTTTGTCGAGTTTCTCGACGGCTATTTCCGCCCGTGGATACCGGAGATTTACTGGCCGACCACTTATCTGCCGTTTGATGTGCCCGGGGTCGGCGTTGTGCTGGCACTGGTGCTGCTGACATTTATCGGCGGTCTGACGGCCAATTTTTTGGGGCGTGGCATGTTGGCATTGGCCGACCGGCTTATCCGCCAAATTCCGATGGCCGGCACGGTTTACACCGCGCTGCGGCAAATTTTTCAAACCGCCGTGCGCGAAGACGGCGCCAGTTTCAGCCAAGTTGCGCTGATTGAATATCCGCGCAAAGGTTTAAACGCCATTGCCTTCGTTACCAAAGCGGCTGACCGCCGCGTCAATGAAGCGACGGGTAAAACCATGGTCGGCGTATTTTTGCCGACCACGCCCAATCCGACATCGGGTTTTTTACTGTTCGTGCCGGAAGATGAATTGACCATTCTCGACATGACGGTGGAAGAGGGCGCGCGGCTGGTCATCTCGGCCGGTCTGGCCGATGAGGAAAGCAATCAGGACGATTAGCCTGATTGCAAAAAGCGTATCGCCTCATCGCGGCGGAACAGATAGAGCAAAACACGAAGCGCCTCACCACGCGGGCTTTTCAAAAGCGGGTCGCGTTCCAGCAGCAATCTTACGTCATCATGCACGGCGGGCAGCAAATCGGCATGCGCCTCTAAATCGGCGAGACGAAATGCAGGTAGGCCGCTTTGCCGCGTGCCCAACACCTCACCGGCACCGCGCAAACGCAAATCTTCTTCGGCAATTTTGAAGCCATCTTCGGTCTCACGCATAATGCCCAAGCGCGCTTTCGCGGTTTCGCCAAGCGGCCCGCGATAGAGCAGCACGCAGCTTGATTTATCCAAGCCACGGCCAACGCGCCCGCGCAGCTGGTGCAATTGCGCCAAGCCGAAGCGCTCGGCGTGCTCAATCACCATCACTGTCGCCTCCGGCACATTCACGCCCACTTCAATGACGGTTGTCGCTACCAAAACGGCAATCTCGCCGCTGGCAAAACGCGCCATCACCGCGTCTTTTTCGGCTGCTTTCATTTGCCCGTGCACCAATCCCACCTTGTCGCCATAAATGGTGCGCAGCGCATTGGCGCGGTCTTCAGCGGCGGCCAAGTCAATCAATTCGCTTTCACTGACCAGCGGGCATACCCAATAGACGCGCGCACCATCTTGCAGTGCATTGCTTAGGCCCTGCGCCACTTCTTCATAGCGGTCCATCGAAATAACCCGCGTATCAACCGGCTTACGGCCGGGCGGCTTATCGGGCATGCGCGAAACATCCATATCGCCATAAGTGGTCAGCGTCAGCGTGCGTGGTATCGGTGTTGCCGTCATCACCAGCACATCGACACCATTGCCCTTGCTCGACAGCGCCATGCGTTGCTGAACGCCAAAACGGTGCTGCTCATCAACCACGGCCAGCCCCAAATCGGCAAAGGTGACATCATCTTGAAACAGCGCATGGGTGCCAATGGCAATTTGCACATCGCCCGAGGCCAAAGCGTCCAGGCTTTCTTGCCGCGGCTTGCCCTTATTGCGCGCCGTCATCACCTGCCAGCGAATGCCCAGCTCATCAAGCCAAGGCCCCAGCGTTTCGGCATGTTGGCGCGCCAATATTTCAGTCGGCGCCATCAGTGCAGCTTGCGCACCATTGGCCACGGCTTGCAGCATGGCCATCACAGCGACCACCGTCTTGCCGCTTCTTACAAGATGCTCAAGGCAATGAAAAAAGAAGAACTACGCAAAGGCTTCAAAACCCTTAAGGCTGAATTCGATGTTGTCGCCGATGGCGAAAAAGACGCCGAAGAAA
>RFZE01000087.1 GCA_009920875.1 Alphaproteobacteria bacterium
ATATATTTTCGATTATGGCTGGGCCGATGCGTTTCATCGCGCCGGCGGTAATTATTACCCGAAGCTGCTTTGCGCCGTGCCTTTCACCCCTACCGGTGGGCGGCGCTTGCTGGTGCGCGACGGGCCCAATGCGGCGGGTTATGAGGCCAGCCTTTTGGCCGGAAGCCTGACGCTGCTCGACAAGCTGCAAAGCTCATCGCTGCATATTAATTTCCTGCCCGAAGACAGTTGGGCACAGCTTGGACAGCAAGGCTTTTTGCAACGCACCGACCAGCAATTTCACTGGATGAATGACGATTATGCGAGCTTTGATGATTTCCTTGAGGCACTGGCCTCGCGTAAGCGCAAGAATTTGCGTAAAGAGCGCGCCAAAGCATTGGAAAACGGTATTGAAGTGGAATGGCTGACGGGCAGCGAGTTGACCGAGAGCCATTGGGACGCGTTTTTTCATTTCTATATGGATACCGGCCAGCGCAAATGGGGCACGCCCTATCTGACGCGCAGCTTTTTCTCGATGATAAACGAAACCATGCCCGATGACATTTTGCTGATTATGGCCAAGCGCGACAGCGATTATATTGCCGGTGCGCTGAACTTTATCGGCGGCGATACGCTATTCGGGCGCAATTGGGGGTGCATTGAAGACCATCCGTTTCTGCATTTCGAGTTGTGCTATTACCAAGCCATTGATTTCGCCATTAAGCGCGGTCTGAAGCGCGTTGAGGCAGGCGCACAGGGCACGCATAAGCTGGCGCGCGGATATGTGCCCCATCGCACCTATTCGGCGCATTACATCGCTCATGCGGGGCTGCGTGAAGCGGTCGGCAACTATCTTGAAAGCGAACGGCAATATGTGGACAATGATATCGCCGTTTTGAGCAATCACACGCCGTTTCGAAAAACCGCAAATGAGGGGGAAGACCATGATCAAACTTGATGACGCCTATGACGAAAACAATATTTTCGCCAAAATTTTGCGCGGCGAGATTCCCAATATCACGCTTTATGAAGATGATAAAACACTGGCCTTTATGGATATCATGCCGCAAGCCACCGGCCATTGTTTGGTCATCCCCAAAGAGCCTGCCGTGACCTTTCTCGACCTGTCAGAAGACAGCGCGGCGGCGGTGATGGCGACGGCAAAAAAAGTAGCCGCCGCCGTGGTCAAAGCCATGGACGCGCCGGGCTTTATGATGGCGCAGCTAAACAGTTCTGCCGCCGGTCAATCAGTGCCTCATTATCATATGCATATATTGCCGCGCCATGACGGTCTGGAATTGAAATTCCATGCGCGCGAGCCGGAAGATATGGCGGTGCTGAATGACACGGCGGAGAAAATCCGCGCGCAACTATAAGATTTAATTGACCTTTTCAGACGGCTTGCCAGTTTTCTTGCCGGGCTTGTCGTCTTTATATTTGAAAGTCAGCTTCTTATCCTTGCTGAGATCGACCGTCACCAAACCGCCGCCTTTCAATTGACCGAACAATAATTCATCGGCCAGCGGCTTTTTGATGTTTTCTTGAATAATGCGCGCCATTGGCCGCGCCCCCATTTGCGGGTCGTAACCTTCTTCGACTAGCCAATCCATTGCCTTTTTCGACACTTCGATAATGACATTGCGGTCGGAAAGCTGCATTTCCAATTCGAGAATAAACTTCTCGACCACGCGGACAACAACCTCCGACGGCAGATTGGAAAACGGCACCACCGCATCCAAGCGATTACGAAACTCCGGCGTGAACATGCGGTTAATCGCTTCCGTGTCCTCGCCTTCGCGGCGCACGCGGCCAAAGCCCATCGGCTCTTTTGCCATATCGGAAGCACCGGCATTGGTCGTCATAATGAGAATGACATTGCGGAAATCAACCTTGCGACCATTGGCATCGGTCAGGCTGCCATGGTCCATCACTTGCAGCAGCACATTGAACAAATCAGGGTGTGCTTTTTCAATCTCGTCGAGCAGCAACACGCAATGCGGGTTCTGGTCAACGCCATCGGTCAGCAAACCGCCTTGGTCATAGCCGACATAGCCGGGAGGTGCGCCAAGCAAGCGCGATACGGTATGGCGCTCCATATATTCCGACATATCAAAGCGCAGCAATTCTACCCCCATAGCGGAAGCCAGTTGGCGCGCCACTTCGGTTTTGCCGACACCGGTCGGGCCGGAGAACAAATAGCTGCCAATCGGTTTTTCCGCGCAATCCGGCGCGCGACAATTTGATGGAAGCCGCCAACGCAGCAATCGCTTCGTCTTGTCCGAACACCACACGCTTCAGCGTAACATCGAGGCCCTTCAACTTCTCCGTATCGTCTTTGGAAACGGTTTTCGGCGGTATCCGCGCCATGGTGGCAATGGTCGCCTCAATATCTTTCACACTGACGGTCTTTTTGCGCTTCGATGCGGGCAGCAACATTTGCGACGCACCGACTTCGTCAATCACGTCAATCGCCTTATCCGGCAATTTACGGTCGGCCATATAGCGTGATGACAATTCAACCGCCGCTTTGAGCGCTTCATTGGTATAACGAATGGCGTGGAAATCTTCAAAATAGCTTTTCAGCCCTTGCAGAATTTTAATGGTATCGGGCACGCTCGGCTCATTAACATCAATCTTCTGGAAGCGGCGCGCCAGCGCACGGTCTTTTTCGAAATGCTGACGGAATTCTTTGTAAGTCGTCGAGCCCATGCATCGCAGACCACCGCTTTGCAGCGCCGGTTTCAACAGATTTGAGGCATCCATCGCCCCGCCAGAAGTTGCCCCCGCGCCGATGACGGTATGAATTTCATCAATGAAAAGAACCGCTTCCGGCATATCTTCGAGTTCAGACATGACCTGCTTTAAGCGTTCTTCAAAATCACCGCGATAACGTGTGCCGGCCAGCAACACGCCCATATCAAGCGAATAAATGATATTATCGGCCAGCACATCGGGCACATCGCCCTCGATAATTTTGCGTGCCAGACCTTCGGCAATAGCCGTTTTGCCGACACCCGGATCACCGACCAAAAGCGGATTGTTTTTATTGCGACGACACAATATTTGAATGGCGCGCGCCACTTCTTTCGAGCGACCGATAAGCGGGTCAACCTTGCCGTCGCGCGCTTTCTCATTGAGATTGACGCAATAAGCAGCCAGCGCCTCGCCATCGGGCACGCCGTGGCCTTCTTCGCCCAAATCGGCAGCGCCTTCAACCGATCGCATTTCCGCCTTACCCGGTTTTTTGGCAACGCCGTGCGAAATGAAATTAACCGCGTCATAGCGCGTCATTTCTTGCTCTTGCAAGAAATAGGCCGCGTGGCTCTCGCGCTCGGCAAACATGGCGACCAGCACATTGGCACCCGTTACCTCATCGCGGCCAGAGCTTTGCACATGAATGACAGCGCGTTGAATGACGCGCTGAAAACCGGCTGTCGGCTTGCAATCTTCATCATCTTCAATGACCAGACCGGTCAGCTCATTATCGATGTAATTGGTCAGATTGTTTTGCAGAACGCCAATATCAACACCGCAGGCTTCCATCACGGCAATGGCATCGACATCTTCTGTCAGCGCCAAAAGCAAATGCTCCAAAGTCGAATATTCATGACTGCGGTCATTGGCCAGCACCAGCGCGCGGTGCACATAGGTAAACACACCACAAATACCGACACCATTCTGGTGCACATGCAGCATGATTTTGGTTGCATCTTCGGCACTCTTAGAAAAAAACCTCTGTAAAACGTAAATAACAAATTCCATCGGCGTGTAATCATCATTCAGCAGCAACACTTTATACATGGCAGGCTTTTGCGTCTTGGCGCGCGTCAGCGTCACCGTGCCGGTGCCGCCATCATCGTCTTTGCCGCCGGATTTTTTATCCTGCATGCTTATTCTGTATTCATCAGGAATCATCATGTTCCAATGTTACCTTGCTCGCCCCAGCTTCATCAAGAGAAACAACACCTGTGAGGAATCTAAGCGGCTGCGTTCCCAAAGCAAATCAGGCTTGCTACAATGGCCGGAGAAGGAGCGATTCCGTGTTTCGATTAAAACTTGCAATAGGGGTGATAAGCCTATGTTTTACATGGAGTTTTACCGATTCAGCGCGCGCTACCCAATTCTCCTCTATTGTCATTGACGCGACAACCGGGCGCACCCTGCATCAATATCGCGCCAATCAGCAGCGTTATCCGGCCAGTCTCGCCAAAATGATGACCCTTTATATGATGCTTGAAGAAATCGAACAGGGTCGCATGAAGCCGGACACGAAAATTCGCGTCTCGCGTCAAGCATCGCACCAGCCACCGAGCAAATTGGGCTTGCGCTATCGCTCAACCATCAGCGCGCGCGACGCCATGCATGCGCTGATTGTCAAATCGGCCAATGATGTCGCCTATGCAGTGGCGGAACATATTGCCGGTTCAGAGGCCAAATTCGCCCGCCGCATGACCGGCAAGGCGCGCCAATTAGGCCTTTACGATACACGCTTCACCAATGCGTCGGGGCTGTATCACTGGCGTCAGCAAACGACAGCGCGCGATATGGCACGATTGGCGGCTTTGCTGCTTGAACGCTTTCCGCATTTTGAGACCGTCTGGCGGCTGCGCGAGTTTGATTATGGCGGCAAAACCTATGTCAGCCACAATCGGCTGCTCAATCGCCTCTACGGCGCTATGGGCATGAAAACCGGCTATATTCGGGCTTCCGGCTATAATTTGGCGACAGCCGTGCAGCGCGACGACAAGCGGGTCATTATTGTCGTTTTGGGTAGCGATTCACCACAATCGCGCGACCGTCGTGTCACGGCTTTGGCAGAACGCAGTCTGCCGCGCGCGCAAGCCAAAGCTGAGGCCACATTTAGTGCGGCTCAGCGCAATCTCGCCGCCGCATGGCTTAACAAACCGGCTTCTGCTTTGCTCGCCAAATCAGGGCAAGCCAATGAGGCGCAAAGCTGGAAAATCCAGGTCGGCGCATTCGCTGCCTCCAACCATGCGCTCAGCCAATTGAAGCGGGTACGCCGTGTTTTGGGCACGCACCTCGAAATGGCCGAAGAGAGCACAGAGCCGATTGAGAAAAACGGCAAACGGATTTATCGTGCCCGCTTCGCCAATTTGTCTGAACCCCAAGCATTTGAATTATGCGACAAGCTGCGCGACGTCACGCCCAATTGCCTGCCCATTGGTCCTTAATTGGGGGCCCCTAATTATTGGCCCTTAATCGCCTAGAAGAATATCGCGCGCCTCATTAAGCCGCGCTGCCAGCCAATCCGTGCCACCTTGATCGGGGTGATTTTTGACAATCAGCGCCTTATAAGCCGCTTCAATGTCGATTTCGCTTGCGCCTTCTTCAAGCCCCAAAATATCCAGCGCTTCGGCGCGCGACATGGCTTGTTTGGGCGATTGCGCGGGCGGCGGCGCGCTCGCCCTGATTTGCCGCGCCAATAAATAAGCGCGCATGCCCCATAGCGCCAAAGCACCGGCCGGTGCAGCCAGCCCATAGCGACCGGCAATGGCAAAGATAATCACCGCCGTAGCCGCGAGAATGAAAATAAACGCCAATGCCGTCAGCTTAAGGTTGCGCGCCGTCATTCGGGTGACCAGCATAATCAGCAATATGCCGACCAACAGCAGCGCAACGCCAAGCCCCAGAAAGCCCATCAAACGGCCTCTTCTGTCCGCTCAACCGTTAGGCCGGGCAGTTGAAGGGCAGCGAGCAATGCGGTCAATTCGGCACGCGCCGCAACATGGCTCATGGTCAGCCCGGGGCCGGTTTCATCTTCGGTTAAATCGAGCAAGGTCAATCCGGCGGGAAACATTTCACGATAGACCACGCGCTCAGAAAACCCCGGCACTTGGCGGAAACCGAGCCGCTTTGACAACTCGTCCAGCGCATCCTCCAATCTTTGCCGGTTTTTGGCGTGAATATGGCTGGTGCGGTTGCGTAAAACCACCCAATCAATCGACCCACCATCGGCTTGCGCGCGCGCTTTGCGACATGACCAGACTTTCTCGGCATAAATGCTCGGCGCTTCAATGGTCAGCGTTTCGGGGTCAACCTTGGCCAACAGGTCAAAATCGACAAAGCTCTCATTCATCGGCGTAATCAGCATATCGGCGGCGGCATGGCCAAGACGGGCGAAATAGCTGTCCGCGCCCGGACAATCAATAACAACAAAATCATTGCGCGTGCGAAGCTGCCCCAGCGCATTGACGAAGGCGTCAGCCTCTTGTTTTTGCCGCTCCATAATACTGTGACCCGTCGGCGCTTCCAGCAATATTTGCTCGGGCATGGCAATGTCGCGCCGCCCGACCCAGCGGCG
>RFZE01000088.1 GCA_009920875.1 Alphaproteobacteria bacterium
AGGTCAACGGCAGCCGTGTAATCAGGCTTCTCCGTGCCTTTCATAATGCCCGGCTTTTCTTTGAACTGGCGACGCACTTCTTCAACGATTGCACCACCGGCACGGCCAACGGCCATCATGCCCATCGCGCCAAACAGATATGGCAGCAGACCGCCGATAAACAGGCCGGTCACGACATAAGGATTGGACAGTGAGAAGTCAGGCGTCACACCGGCGAAATAGCTGTATTGGTCAGCATTGGCGGTGAAGTAACGCAAGTCTTGCGTGTAAGCGGCAAACAACACCAGAGCACCCAAACCGGCAGAACCGATAGCGTAACCTTTGGTAACCGCTTTCGTGGTGTTGCCGACAGCGTCCAGCGCGTCAGTCGTGTCGCGCACGCTTTCCGGCAACTCAGCCATTTCAGCAATACCACCGGCATTGTCGGTCACGGGGCCAAAGGCGTCGAGCGCAACAACCATGCCGGCCAGCGCCAACATGGTGGTCACGGCAATGGCAATGCCGAACAGACCGGCAAGGCTGTAAGTGGCGATAATGCCGACAACGATAACGATGGCCGGCAGCGCCGTCGCTTCCATAGAAACGGCAAGCCCCTGAATGACGTTTGTGCCATGACCGGTTTCAGAAGCGGCCGCCACTGACTTAACCGGACGGAAGTTCACGCCGGTATAATATTCGGTAATCCAAATAATCAGGCCGGTAATGGCCAGACCCAGCACGCCACAGAGATAGAGGCTCATGCCGTTAAACACTTGGCCTTCAATCACGCGCTGCGTGTCGAGGCCGATAACCGCGTCGGTGACGAAGTAAAGCGCAATCAAGCTGAGCACGGCAGAGGCGATAAAGCCTTTATACAGCGCGCCCATGATTGAGTTACTGGCACCGAGGCGAACAAAAAATGTACCGGCGATTGAAGTGATGATGCAGGTGGCACCAATGGCCAGCGGATACATCATCATGGTCAGCGCGTCGGCGGTGAAGAAAATGGAGCTCAAGACCATGGTGGCAACAATCGTCACCGCATAGGTTTCAAACAAGTCAGCCGCCATACCGGCGCAGTCACCGACATTATCTCCGACATTGTCAGCAATGGTGGCCGGGTTGCGCGGGTCATCTTCAGGAATACCGGCCTCAACTTTACCGACAAGGTCGCCGCCCACGTCAGCACCTTTGGTGAAGATGCCGCCGCCAAGACGGGCAAAGATTGAAATCAAAGAAGCGCCAAAGCCGAGCGCGACAAGCGCGTCAACGACTTCGCGGCTATCGGGCGACAGGCCGAAACCGTCAACCAGAACGGCGAAGTAGACGGCAACAGAAAGCAGCGCCAGACCGGCAACCAACATGCCGGTGACGGCACCTGAACGGAAGGCCATGGACAGGCCACCGGCAAGGCTTTCACTGGCTGCTTGCGTGGTGCGGACATTGGCACGCACCGAAACCAGCATGCCGACATATCCGGCAGCGCCGGACAGGGCTGCACCGACCACAAAACCGGCCGAAACTTTAGCGCCGAGGAGGAATGTAACCAAAATGGCGATCGCCAAACCAACAATACCAATTGTTCGATATTGGCGGTTCAGATAGGCGCCTGCGCCTTCTTGAATGGCCGATGCAATTTCCTGCATCCGCTCATTGCCGGCGTCAGCCGCCATAATGCTGCGAGCCGCCCAAACGCCATATGCAATGGCGAGCAGACCTGACCCGATGATAAGCCACATCAAAGTGCTCATGAGTAAATCCTCTTTTGTTATGGGAATGACCTGAAAACGGTCGCATTCCCTCCCCTATAAAGTGAGCGAGATATGCCAAAAAAAGCCCGCAAAAGCAAGAAGAAGCCAAGAAAAAGCGAAGAAAAATGTAAATATTCGCAAAAACGCCTAAAAGTGACGAAAACCGCGCCTTTCAAGGATGATTTCACTGCCATCTGCGGCCAATAATCGGGCATGTCCGCGTTCAGATGAAGAAAATCGGCCGATGCGGGTCAAGCTAATACCGTGTTTCGACGCAAGTGCAGCCAGACTGTCGACTTTATCCGGCGCTGCCGTAAAAGCGATTTGCAAATCATCACCCCCACTGACCAAAGCTTTTATGTCACCATGCGCCTTTCCGGCTTCTGAAAGCGGAACATGCTCTGCCGATATCTCCATCACGCCACCGCTGGCCACGCATAAGTGGTCAAGGTCAGCCATAAGGCCGTCCGACACATCAATCGCTGCATTAGCTATACCGCGCATAGCTTGACCGAAGGCCAGAGGCGGTTGCGGGTCGGCATAAGCTGTGCCGCCGCGCTCCAAATCAAGAAATCCGTCGCCGATTGTGCCGGTCACATAAACATCGTCTCCATCTAGCGCGCCACTGCGCGTCAGCATTTGCCCTTGCGGCACCAATCCGTGCACCGTCAATCCGGCGAAACCATGCGCCGCGCGCACCGTATCGCCGCCCCATAGCTGCATGTCATGGGTTTTAAGCCCCGCTCCGAGCGCAGCGGTGAATGTCTCAAGCCAGCTTCTATCCCAATGCGGCGCAATGCCGAGCGTAAGAACACAGCCAAAAGGCTGCGCGCCCTTGGCGGCGAGGTCAGAAATATTGCAAGCCAGCATGCGCTTGGCGACCAGCGCGCCATCGGCATTTTCGGGAAAGTGCACACCGGCGACCAGCATATCAGTGCTGATGACCAACTCGTCGCCTGCCGGAACATTGACCCGCGCCGCATCATCGCTAAGCCCAGCCGCCGCTTCATTGTTTGCCAAAGGCGCGAGCAGTTCGGCAATCAGGCCAAACTCATCAAGCTGCGCATTGTCAGACATTTTAGCTTACCGCCGAGTCTTTATCATTGGCCAAGCTTTTGGCGACATTATCAAGCAGCGCATTGGCCATGCCGCCCTCTGCCTCTTCAAAAAAGGCATGGGCAATATCGGCATATTGCGACACCACCACTTTTGGCGGGATATGCGGCGCGTATATGAGTTCTTGCACACCGCAGCGCAAAATGGCGCGCAAAGTGCTGTCGAGGCGCGCCAAGCTCCAATTCTCAGCCAGCTTGCCGTCAATCAAACGGTCTATGGCCATTTGGTTTTCCACCACGCCGCGCAACAGCATTTCAAAATGAGCGCTATCAGCCTGCGGTAACTCAATATTCTCGAGCTTCAATTCCATGCGATGCTCGCCGAACTCACGGATAATCACCTCCAGCGGCGTGCGCGCAATATCCATTTGATAAAGCGCCTGCACAGCGAGCAAGCGCGCGGCGGATCGGGCATCATGTGTATCAGCACTCATAGAGGCGGTTTACCCCTAAGACCAGCTATCGCGCAAGCCTATCAGTGCAATGGCCGCTTTTGCCGCACCACCGCCCTTGTCTTTTTCAGACATTTTGCAGCGCGCCCATGCTTGGTCACTATTCTCGACCGTTTGAATGCCGTTGCCGATGGCCAGCTTGTCTTTAATGCCAAGCTCCATCAGACCGCGCGCACTTTCATTGCAGACAATTTCGTAATGGGTCGTTTCGCCGCGAATGACAACGCCAAGCGCAACATAGCCGTCATAATTATTTGTCACGGCGGCATATTTAATCGCCACCGGCACTTCCAACACGCCGGGCACGGCAACCCGTTCATGGGTTATCCCCGCCGCGTCAAGCGCGGCAATCGCGCCCTCGGCCAATGCGTCGGCCATATCTTCATAAAATCGCGCTTCAACAATCAGAACTTTTTTCGACATTTTATGCCCCGTCCGTAATCGGTCGCTGACCGACAATTTCTAAATCATAGCCTTCCAACGCCACCACAGTGCGCGGCGTGTCGGACAAGAGTTCGATTTGATGTAAGCCCAAATCGGCAACAATTTGCGCACCCAAACCATAATCAAGCAAACGCGTCGGCATCGGGTCGCCGCTTGATTGCGGGTTCATGCTATCGGTGAACGGCGTCGGCGAGGTATTGCGGATAATCACAACAACGCCGCGCCCTTCTGCATCGATTTTTTCCAGTGCTTTTTGAAACACACCGGCGCGCGGCATGCCGCTACCGGCAATATCAGCCACCAAATTTTCCGCATGGAAGCGCGTCAGCACCGGCTTGTCGCCTGAAATATCGCCCTTCACCAGCGCAATATGCTCCTCATTGGTCACCGTATTCATATAAATATGCGCTTTCATCTCGCTGCCATTGGCCAGCTTGAACGTGTCTTCATGAATGCGTTGAATGAGCGTATCATTGCGGCGGCGATAGGCAATCAAATCGGCAATCGTGCCGAGTTTCAGGCCATGTATTTGCGCGAATTGCACAAGGTCGGGCAAGCGCGCCATGGTGCCGTCATCATTCATAATCTCGCAAATCACCCCGGCCGGATAAAGACCGGCAAGGCGCGCAATATCAACCGAGGCTTCGGTGTGGCCGGCGCGTATCAGCACGCCGCCATCGCGTGCCACCAGCGGGAAAATATGGCCGGGCGAAACAATGTCTTGCATGGCTTTGGTCGGGTCGATGGCAACCGACACTGTCTTAGAGCGGTCATGGGCTGAGATGCCGGTCGAAATCCCCTCGCGCGCTTCAATGGAAACGGTGAAGGCGGTTTGATGACGCGAGCGATTGTTTTGCGACATCAATTCAAGGCCAAGCTGGTCAGCGCGCTCCTGCATCAGCGTCAGGCAAATCAGGCCACGACCGAATTTCGCCATGAAGTTAATCGCATCGGGCGTTGCCATTTGCGCGGGGATAATCAAATCACCCTCATTTTCGCGGTCTTCGGCATCGACCAACACAATCATCTTGCCGTTGCGCGTGTCTTCAATAATTTCTTCCGGCGGGGAAATATACTGGCTGAACTCGCTCATAATGTGCCTCCAAGTTCTTCTTCTGCTTGTTTGAGACGCGCGACATAGCGCGCCAGAACGTCAATTTCCAAATTGACGATATCGCCCACTTTTGAAAGGCCCCAAGTGGTGACCTCCTGCGTGTGCGGAATGAGATTGACGCCAAAGGTCAGCCCGTCGACTTCATTAACGGTCAGCGATGTGCCGTCCAGCGTCACCGAACCTTTCGGCGCAATAAACGGCATCAGCGCCGACTTGGTTTTGAATGCATAGCGTTGGCTGTCGCCTTCGGGCGTGATGGCAGTGATTTCGGCCAGCCCATCAACATGGCCCGTCACAATATGCCCGCCCAGCTCGTCACCCATTTTCAGCGCGCGCTCCAAATTAAGCTTTGTGCCTTCTTGCCATTTACCGGCCGAGGTGACGTCCAGCGTCTCTTTCGAGACCTCAACCGCAAACCAATCGCCGTCAGCGCCTTTGCCTTTTTCAATCACCGTCAAGCAGACACCGGAATGGGAAATCGATGCACCGAGGTCAATCGTGTCCGTGTCATAGGCGGTCAGCACGTCAAAGCGCGTATCCCCGCTTTGCGTGACTTTGGCAATGGTGCCGATATCAGTGACAATTCCGGTGAACATCAATTTTTCCTTTCACGGCAAAAAAGCCGATAGCTGTCTGCCCCAAGCTTTGCTTCACTGACTTGACGGAAGCGCGTCAAATCAAGCTGCATGAGGGATATATCACTTTCCACTGTCATGGCCACGTCATGCGGTGCTGTGAACAGCGCCAATTCATCGACCAAATCATCTTGCAAAAAAGCTGCCGCCAATGTCGGGCCGCATTCCAGCATGGCTCGGGTCATGCCGCGCGCCGCCAAATCCTGCAAAACCGCAGGCGGTGTTTCGCTTTTATAGTGAACAAGTGTCTGCTTTTTTGCTCGTTGCGCCAGCTTGCTGTGGGCTGGAATGTCGCCTTTAGCCATCACCACCGGCATGGGCGAAGCAGTTTCCAAGCCGGGCAAACGGCAATCAAGAGACGGATCATCTTCGCGCAATGTGCCGCTGCCGGTGATAATCGCGTCATGCGCGGCGCGCAGTTTATGCCCCATTTGCCGTGATAGCGGGCCGGTAATCCATTTATCTTCACCGGGCGGCGTGCGCATAAAGCCATTGGCACTGACGGCCAATTTCAACGTCACCATGGGTCGATTTTCGGTCTGGCGCAGCAAAAAGCCGATTTGGTCTTGCCGCGCCTCATCAGCCAAAATACCGCTTTCAACTTCAATGCCCGCTGCACGCAACAGTTCCGCGCCACGCCCGTCAACGCGCTTGTCAGGGTCATCAATAGCGTAAACAACACGCGCCACGCCGGCATCAATCAACGCTTGGGCGCAAGGC
>RFZE01000089.1 GCA_009920875.1 Alphaproteobacteria bacterium
AAAAAAACCCAAATGACGGGTGAACGCTTGCATGCCAGCGCGGTTAAGCTGCACGCAGGCGGCGTGCTGCTGCTGGGCGCATCGGGCAGCGGCAAATCGAGCCTTGCCGTGCACTTAATCGACCATTATGGCGGGCAATTAATTGCCGATGACCGCGTCTGTTTGACGGTGAAAGACACGCGCTTACACGCCGCACCGCCGGACAATTTGGCCGGGCTGCTGGAATTGCGCGGGCTCGGCATCATCACCATGCCGCATCAAAATGCGGTGATTGATTTGGCGGTTGAACTGGTCGCACGCCCGCGCGTGCCGCGTCTGGCGGAGACCGATAGCTTTACCCATCAGAGCGTGCAAATCCCGCTCATCCGTCTGCATGGCCATGATGCGGCCAGCGCCGCCACCATTGCGCGCGCCCTCGCGCTTTTGCCGACAAACGGATTTTCACCCGATGGGATTTATCGCTGAGCCGTGGCTGGCGTCTTGATTGCCCATGGAAACTCTTGCAAACTGAAGCGGCACAAAGGAGATGCATATGATCGGAATGGTTTTGGTCACCCATGGCGCTTTGGCCGATGAATTTCGTGCCGCGCTGGAACATGTGGTCGGGGCGCAGGAAAATATGGCCAGCATATGCATCGGCGCTGATGATAATATGGAAAAACGCCGACAAGATATTGTCGATGCCATTGGCACGGTCGATAATGGTGCCGGGGTCGTCTTATTGACCGATATGTTTGGCGGCACGCCATCCAATTTGGCCATTTCTCTTTTGGAAAAAAACCGCGTTGAAGTGATTGCCGGCATCAATCTGCCCATGCTGATTAAATTGGCCTCTATTCGCGAAAGCATGGCTTTGGCTGAGGCGGTTTTGGAGGCCAAACAGGCGGCGCAAAAATATATTTCCGTTGCCAGTGAAGTTCTCGGCGAGGCGTCCAGCGACTGAATGAGCGGCCAATCGGTTACCGCCACACTGACACTCGCCAATCAGCGCGGCTTGCATGCCCGTGCCTCAGCCAAATTCGTGCAATTGGCGGAGCGTTTCGAAGCCACCATTAGCGTGTCGAAAGATGGCGAGAGCGTAAACGCCACTTCGATTATGGGCTTGATGATGCTGGGCGCCGCTTGCGGCACACAAATCATTGTCAGCGCCAGCGGCCGCGATGCCGAAACGGCGATGGCCGCATTGACCGCTTTGGTGGCCGATAAATTCGGCGAAGAATAGCCTCAAAAACTATATAAAGAAATCTTTATATCTTGCTTGCTAGGGGCCCGCCAAGCTGCTACAAAGCCGTGAAATTTATGAGGAGGCAGAAATGTCTGAGGATTATAAAGTCGCTGATATGTCGCTGGCCGATTGGGGCCGCAAGGAAATCGCCATTGCCGAAACCGAAATGCCCGGTCTGATGGCATTGCGCGACGAATATGGTAATGACAAGCCGCTCAAAGGCGCGCGCATTACCGGCTGTTTGCATATGACCATTCAAACCGCCGTCTTGATTGAGACATTGACCGCTTTGGGCGCCGAGGTGCGCTGGTCGTCATGCAATATTTTCTCGACCCAAGACCATGCCGCCGCCGCCATTGCCGCCACCGGCGTGCCGGTTTTTGCCTGGAAAGAAGAGACGGAAGAAGAATATTGGTGGTGTGTCGAACAAACCATTAAAGGCCCGGATGGCTGGACGCCGAATATATTGCTCGATGATGGCGGCGATTTGACGACTTTAGCCCATGAGAAATATCCCGAAGTGCTGGATGATTGCGTCGGCGTATCGGAGGAAACCACAACCGGCGTGTTGCGGCTTTATGAAATGGCCAAGGAAGGCACGCTGAAAATTCCGGCGATTAACGTCAATGACAGCGTTACCAAATCGAAATTCGACAATCTTTATGGCTGCCGCGAAAGCTTGGTCGATGGCGTCAAACGCGCCACTGATGTAATGATGGCCGGTAAAATTGCCGTGGTCTGCGGCTATGGCGATGTCGGCAAAGGCTCGGCAGAAAGCCTGCGCTCGCAAGGCGCGCGCGTCATGGTTACCGAAGTTGACCCGATTTGCGCCCTGCAAGCGGCGATGGAGGGCTATGAAGTCACCACAATGGAAGACGCCGCGCCGATGGCTGATATTTTCATCACTGCCACCGGCAATAAGGATATTATTACGCTCGACCATATGCGCGCCATGAAAGACCGCGCCATTGTCGGCAATATTGGCCATTTTGACAGCGAGATTCAGGTCGCCGCTTTGAAAAATATGGCTTGGCACAATGTCAAACCGCAAGTCGATGAAATCGAATTTCCCGACGGCAAACGGATTATTTTGCTGGCCGAAGGCCGCCTGCTCAATTTGGGCTGCGCCACCGGCCATCCAAGCTTTGTCATGAGCGCCAGCTTTACCAATCAGGTTTTGGCGCAAATCGAACTGTGGCAGAACGGAGATAATTATGACCGCCAGGTCTATGTGCTGCCCAAACATTTGGACGAAAAAGTAGCGCGCCTGCACCTCGCCAAGCTCGGTGCCAAGCTTACTGAATTGTCGACCGACCAAGCCGATTATTTGGGTATTGCCCAAGCCGGACCTTATAAGCCGGAGCATTATCGCTACTAGCTTGCCGAAACCCTATCGGCTTCGTAAAAGCAGATATGGCGGAGAAAAGCTTTACCTATGACAGTGTCGATGAGGCGGCCAGTGCACGCGTGGCGGGCTGGCTGGCCGCAGCGCTTGACGCGCCATGTTTGATTTTTCTGCATGGCGATTTGGGGGTCGGCAAAACCGCCTTTGCGCGCGGGTTTATTCGCGCCATTTGCGGCCAAGCCATGCAAGTGCCGAGCCCCAGCTTTGCCCTTGTGCAGCCCTATGACGCGGTGCTGCCGATTTGGCACGCCGATCTCTATCGTCTCACTGAGCCAGAGGAAATTGATGAATTGGGGCTCTTGGAAGCCTTGGACGACAATATATGTCTGATTGAATGGCCGCAAAACGGCGCCCATTTGCTGCCCGAGGCCGATATTCATGTGACGCTTGATATGGCGGCGCATGGCCGCCACATCACCATTCAAGCCGATGAAACAATTTGCGCCGCATTGAGCAAATCTGCACAGCGCGATGCCGCTTTGAGCGCCTTTCTGTCAGCCACGGATTGGCATGATGCGGCCCGCCTGCCTTTGGCGGGTGACGCTTCGACACGGCGCTATGAGCGCCTCATCAAGGCGGGCGCCGATGGACATGCCGAGAGCGCCGTGCTGATGGATTGGCAAGCCATGCCTGACGGGCCGGCGGTTTATGACGGCAAGCCCTATAGTCAAATTGCCCATTTGGCCGAAGCCATGCCACGCTTTGCCGATATGGTGAACTGGCTGCGCGCCATCGGGCTGGGCGCACCGACCCTTTATGCCTGCGACCGAGCGCAAGGCTTTGCGCTGTTGCAGGATTTTGGCGACCGCCATTTAGCCGCCCCGCTGGCCGATGAAACGCCTGAGCGTGCGGTGTTTTATTATGAAGCGATAGAAAACCTGCTGCATCTGCACGCCCATGCGCCGCCGAATTTTCTGTCCGCCTATGATGGCGGCGTGCAGGCCGTGGAAGCCTCGCTGTTCACCGATTGGTTTTTGCCCTGGCGCGGCATTGAGATTGACGCAGCAGCGCAAAAGGAATGGCACGACATATGGTGCCGCCTCGGCGATACATTGATGAAAACCTATAAGGTCACCGTGTTGCGCGATTATCATTCGGTCAATCTGATTTGGCGCGATAAGGCACAGGCCAAACAACGAATCGGCCTGATTGACGTGCAAGACGCGCTGAAAGGCCATGCCGCCTATGATGTCGCTTCGCTTGTCTGCGATGCGCGCATAAATGTCAGCGCGGCGCATCAAGAAACCATGCTGGCGCATTATCTGGATAAGCGATTTGGCGATGACGCAGCAGCGCGCCGGGCTTTCACCGATGCTTTTGCCATTGCTTGTGTGCAGCGCAATTTGAAGATTGCCGGTATTTTCATCCGCCTTGCTGAACGCGACGGCAAACCCGCCTATCTGGCGCATCTGCCGCGCATTATCGGCTATTTGAAAACATATTTGGACGCCCCGGTTTTGCAGCCCGTGGCCACTTGGCTGGCGCAATATGCGCCACACGCGCTGGAGCTTGAGCATGATTAAAAGCGCGATGATTTTGGCCGCCGGCAAAGGCACACGCATGCAAGCGCAAGCCGCGGATCCGCCCAAACCGCTGACCGAGATTGCCGGTCAAAGCCTTCTCATGCGTATGGTGATGCGGCTTGAACAATCGGGCATTGAAAAAATCATCATGAATCTGCACCACAAGGCTGATGTCATTGAGCGCGCTATGGCGGCCTATGCAGGGTCTTGCGAGATTGTGTTTTCCGATGAGCGCGCCGCTTTATTGGAGACCGGCGGCGGCGTCAAAAAAGCCCTGCCGCTTTTGGGCGATGCGCCGTTTCTGGTCGCCAATTGCGATGTTTTATGGCACGAAGCCGACCATGCCAATCATGCGCTGACCCAAATCAAGCAAAATTTTGACGCCGCCAAAATGGACGCGCTTTTACTGTTGAGCGATAGGGTGCGCGCCAGCGGCTATGACGGTCAAGGTGATTATATGATCGATGACGATAGCCGTTTGACGCGGCGGCAAGATGAAACTGGGGCGCGTATTTTTGCCGGTGTGCAAATTCTCACACCCGCCCTGTTTGACGGCACACCCGATGGGGCGTTTTCCTTAAATGCGATTTACGATGCCGCGCAGGCGCAAAATCGGCTGTTCGGGCATGTGCTGGACGGCTATTGGATGCATGTCGGCACACCGGCCGGGCGCGCTGCCGCAGAAGCTTATCTGGCCGCGCAATAAATCCACAGTTTATGAGCCGACACCGCCATCGTGCTATAATGGTGCATGAGCCAAACTCGCACTGATTCTGAGGGTGCCGAAAAACACCAAGCCGACGCGCCGCATATTTACAATATTGCAGCCGGTCAGCCGTTTTTGCCCAAGCTGGCTGCCGCGCTTCTCGACGATACGCATCGCCATGCATTATTCGGTGCCTGCCGGCTTGAAGAAGTCCGGGTTTTGCTGCCGACGCGGCGCGCCGCGCGCATGCTGGCCGGCGCATTATTGGCGCAAGCGGAAAAAGCCGGACGCCATGCCCTATTGCTGCCGCGCATTGATACGTTGGGCGATCTTGATGAAGAGCTGCCTGATACGCTGACCGCCGCCATGCCGGAAGATGATTTGCCGCCGGCCATTGATAAAATGGCGCGGCATTTTCATTTGCTGCCCTTGGTTGAAGCATGGGCGCGTGAGGGGGGGCTGGGTCGCCTTGATGATAATGGCGCCGCGCCGCTCAATGCAGTGAAATTATCGGCGCTGGTGCATGATTTGGAGCGTTTTCTTGACGAGACGCAAAATGAACAGGCACGGCTTGACCGGCTTGATGAGTTGGCCCCGGAAAGCTTGGCCGAAAATTGGCAACATATTGTCTCCTTGCTGAATATTGTTTTGCGCTTCTGGCCGGCGCAATTGGATGAGCTCGGCAAAATGGACCCGACCGCGCGGCGCAATGCGCTGCTGGAAAGGCGGCGCAAAAAATGGCAGGACAGAAGCGTCGAGCGGCCGATTATCGCCGCCGGTTCGACCGGCTCCATTCGCGCCACGGCCGATTTGCTGGCGGTGATTGCGCATATGCCGCGCGGTGCCGTGGTATTGCCGGGCTTGGATGAAGCGGCCAATGATGATTTATGGCGGGCCATCGCCAAAGATGAGGTGCATCCGCAATATGCGCTGGCGCAATTGCTCGACCATATGGGCGTGACACCGCAATCCGTGCGCCGTTTTCCGGGCACGAGCCAAACATCTGCACGCGCCGAACTGATCAATCAAGCCTTGGTGCCGGCGCAAGAAACCGTGCGCTGGATTGACCAAAAACACACCGAAACCGCGCCGCACGGGGCGACGGCCTTTGCCGGCCTGACCTTAATCGAAGCACCTGATATGCGCGCTGAGGCCGGTGCCATTGCCTTGGCCATGCGCCAAGTGCTTGAAGAGCCGGATAAAACGGCGGCCTTGGTAACGCGCGATCGCAATTTGGCGCGCCGGGTGGCGGCAGAGCTAAAACGCTGGGACATAAATATTGACGACTCGGCCGGTCAG
>RFZE01000090.1 GCA_009920875.1 Alphaproteobacteria bacterium
GACTTCTTTCAACAATTCAAGGGCACGCGCTTTTTGTTCTTGCGGCGTCATGCCGTTCAAGCCGAAACAAATATTTTCGTAAACCGATAAATGCGGAAACAAGGCGAACTCTTGAAATAGAAAACCGATATGGCGCGTTTCCGGCGGCGCGACATGAGCCGATGTTGAAACCACCTCACCGCCGAGGCTTATCGTGCCGTCATCGGGTTTTTCCACTCCCGCTGCCAAACGCAAGCACGTCGTCTTGCCGCAACCAGAAGGCCCCAAAAGGCAAACAATCTCACCTTCTGCAATGGAAAAGCTGACATTATCGACGACGCGTTCGCCATTATAGCTGAAGGAAACGCTGTCGAAGCTGAGCGCGTCACTCATGGCGCAGCGCCATCCTCCGCAGCATTGTCGCTCACACCCTCGGGCAAATCCATTTCCAATGGCTCCAACTCGCTGCCGTCATCACCTTCGGCCAGAGGGTCTTCGTCCGGGTCACTGTCTGGGTCGGGCGCGGGCACTTCAAAACCCGGCGGCAGACGGTCATCGAGCAGACCTGCGGCTTTCAATTCTTCAAGGCCCGGCAAATCGGTCAGGCTTTCCAGCCCGAAATGCAACAAAAACTGGTCGGACGTGCCGTAAGTCACCGGACGACCGGGCACACGGCGGCGACCACGAATTTTAACCCATTCGCTTTCCAGCAGCACATCCAGCGTGCCTTTTGAGATTGATACGCCGCGAATGTCTTCAATTTCTGCACGGGTGACCGGCTGGTGATAGGCAATGATGGCCAATGTTTCGAGCGCGGCGCGCGACAGACGCCGCTGCTGCACAACATGCTTTTGAAGCGCATGTGCCAAGTCGGGTGCGGTGCGGAACACCCATTTATTACCGGTCTTTTGCAGGTTGAAACCGGCACCATCATATTTCTCGGCAATCGCCGCCATAATGGCCGGCACATCGGCATTGGCCGCCAGCTTGTCTGCAATATTGGGGGCGTCGAGCGGTTCTTCAGCGGCAAACAAAATGGCCTCGACGGTGCGAATGTCTTCCGCTTCGACGGGGCGCAACTCTTCTTGGCTTTCGTCTTCGCTCATGTCTCAATCCCTGTCTCAGCCGCTTTGGGGCGCGCGCGGCGCACCAAAAGGCTGTCGAAATTCTTACCCTGCTGCAATTCAACTCGGCCGTCACGTGCATATTCCAAAAACGCGCTGAAAGAACTGGCCATTGTGGTGCGGCGCTTTTGCGGGTCGCGAATATCACCCGCAATCAACGAATCCATGGTTTCCCAGTCATCCAGCTTGCCGAGCAGCCGCTCAATACGCATACGCGCACGCTCAATGCTCAACACATCCATTTTCGGTGGTGACCATTTTTCATAATAATTGCGCAGGCGTTGCGTGGAATAAGCGGCCAGCACCTCATACAGGCCGGCATCATATTTGCTTTGCCTTTTGATGCGTATGCCTTCAGGCATGCCATGCACGAAAAAATCACGGCCCAGCAAATCGCGCCCCATAAGCTGCGCCGAGGCCTCGCGCATCGCCTCCAGACATTTCAGGCGGAACATCAGACGCGCCGCCATTTCCTGCACATCAACCGTTTCTTCGTCATGCGGCGGCGGCAAAATGAGACGCGACTTCAAATAAGCCAGCCATGAGGCCATCACCAAATAATCGGCGGCCAATTCAATTTTCAAATCCTGCGCTTCGCGAATGAAATCGAGATATTGTTCAGCCAATGTCAGAATTGAAATTTGCTTTAAATCGACTTTTTGTGTGCGCGCCAAAGCCAGCAGAACATGAAGCGGCCCGTCATAGCCCTCCAAATGGACGGCCAAGCCATCATCAGTTGATGGCTGATAGGCAATGCCTTCTTGAAAGCCGTCATTTTGTGCGGAATCAGTCTGATTTTCTTCCATAGCGCTTTATAGCGCGTTCTGCGATTCGGGGAAAATATCAGCCATGATTTCTCCCCAGACTTTGCGCGCGCCTTTCGGCACATCACAGGCCAATCCGGCCAGCGCTTCATCAGCGCGCGCCAAGCGCGGCGCGGCATCGATTGAGGGTTTTGAGGGCAAGACTTCAGCAACTGCCTGCATTTCAGCCATATCACCATTGCAGTGCAGCACCATATCGCAGCCCGCTTTCAACGCGCCGGTCACCCGTGCGGCCATATCTCCGGCCAAAGCCGACATGGAAATATCATCGCTCATCAGCACGCCATCAAAACCGATATGATTGCGAATGACATCGCCTATCACGGCTTTGGAACATGTGCTGACGGCCACCTCATCAATCGCGGTGAACAGCAAATGACCTGTCATACCGAGAAGCGCGTCATTTAATTGCTTAAAGGGTTTAAAATCACTCTGCCGTAAAGTGTCGCTATCGCTGTCAATGCGGGGCAATTCGTGATGGCTGTCGACCATGGCACGGCCATGCCCCGGCATATGTTTAACGACGGGCAACACCCCGCCCATATCGAACCCGTCCATCACAGCGCGGCCCAGCGCAACGACGCGTTCAACATCATCGCCAAAAGCCCGGTCGCCAATCACGTTCGAGGTTTCCGGCAAGCGCAAATCGAGGCAAGGCGCACAATTTATCGAAATGCCCAGTTCAAACAAATCCTGCGCCAGTAAAGCCGCGCCGAGACGCGCCGCCTCAACCGCTGCCGCTCTATCCTGCTCATACATCTCGCCATACAGCCCCATTGGCGGATAAATGGGCACCAGCGGTGGCTTGAGCCGCGCCACGCGCCCGCCCTCTTGGTCAATCAATATCGGCAAATGCTGATTGCCGAACTTGTCGCGCAAATCATCGGTCAATGCACGCAGTTGCTCACGGCTTTCAATATTACGGGCGAAGAGGATAATGCCCCATGGGCGCACATCATCAAAAAACGCCGCTTCTTCGTCGCTGAGAGTCAGCCCTTGCAGTCCGAATATGGCCGGTGAGAAATCTGTCATTAAGGTTGCTTACGCACCAAACAGTCTTGTCCGCGACTTTTCAGATTGGTGCAAAATGCGCTGGCCGCATTGCGACTTTCAAAACCCGGCACGTTAACGCGATAGAAAATCCCCTTATCACCGAGGTCAACACGCAAAATCAGCGGGTTACGCTGACCCAAAAGGTCGTTGTAATTGCCTTGCAGATTTGAATAAACGCCGCGCGCCAAAGCACGAGAGCGCGACGCCGCCAATTGCACCATAAAGTCTTCTCTTTCACCCGAGCGGGCAATAACCGGTGCCGGCTTTGGTGTCGCTATAGGTGTCGGAGCCGGTGCCGGCTTGGGTTCAGCAACCGCGCGCGGCGCACGATTTAAATCAGGGCGCGGCGGTGATACCACAACATTCGGGTCGTCTTGCAGAACGGTAATGCTGTTTCCTGCGGGTAACGTCTCATCTTCAGCAACCGATTTCGGCACCGACAAAGCCTGCTCAAACGGGTCTTCCGTGCGCGCAATCAAACTCTCAATTGTGCCGGTCGCATTGTCAGCCGGTGAACTGGGCACGGCTTGCGGTGTTTCCGGTTCGGCTGCGCCCCGCATGACACCATAAATGTTCAACTCATCCGGCTTGCTCGTTACACCGCCCGGCACATTTTCCGGCGCAACCTTTATCGGCGCCTTTTCGGCCAAGATAACCGGCGGCAGACTGCGCTGACCTTCTTCCAGGCCTTGCTGATAGGCGTAAAAATATGTGCCGCACGCAGACCCGCCAATCAGCACCAGTAAAAGAAAAATGGCACGCAAAGAAGGCAGTTTCAGACTTGATGAGCGCGAATAAATTTCCGCGCCGGGCGATGGGTGCGCGATGCGCAAATCAACATCGCTATCAAGAAACTCTTTTTCAAAATCGCCCGGATCATTATGCGACATGGTCTCTTCCACCTTTTCTCAAGGAGCGGACACGAAGTCCTGTTTTCTCTAGCCTAACGCAATTCATCTTGCGGTGTCACGCCGATAACGTCAAAACCTGAGCGTAAAGTGAGCGCAGTGGCGCGAATGAGTGCCAGCCGCGCCATGCTACCGGCCTCGTCATCTTCCTGAATGAACCGTAATTGAAGCTCTTCCTTGCCGAGATTCCAAAGCCCGTGAAAAGCGGCTGCCAAATCCATCAGATAAAAGGCGATGCGATGCGGTTCGCGCGCTTGCGCTGCCGCGGCCAGCATACGCGGATAAGTACCAAGCAGTCGCACCAGCGCCAACTCGGCCTCATGTTCGAGTGCATCTAACGGCACAGTAGCCAAATCCGCATCGTCAACTTGCCAGCCCAATTCACGGGCGTTTTTCATCACGGAAAAAATGCGCGCATGAGCATATTGCACATAGAAAACCGGATTATCGCGGCTTTTGTCTTTCACCAAATCAAAATCAAAATCGAGCGGCGCATCGCTTTTGCGGGTCAGCATCATGAAGCGCACCGCATCTTTACCGACTTCATCGACGACTTCGCGCAAAGTGATAAAGCTACCCGCGCGTTTCGACATTTTCACCGGCTCGCCGCCGCGCATCAGTTTGACCAAATTGCAAATCTTGACCTCAAGCTGGGCCTCGCCATCGGTAATGGCATTCACCGCCGACTGCATGCGCTTGATATAGCCTATATGGTCTGCGCCCCAGACATCAATCATTTGCGCAAAGCCGCGCTGATATTTGTCAAAATGGTATGCAATATCGGGCGCAAAATACGTCCAACTGCCGTCAGATTTCTTCAAAGCGCGGTCGCTGTCATCACCGAATTCAGTTGATTTGAACAAGGTTTGTGGGCTTGGCTCCCAATCGGGCGGCGGTTCTTTGCCTTTTGGCGGTTCTAAAACACCTTGATAAATCAACTCTTTAGAAGTCAATTCATCAAGCGCTTTATCAACCGATGCATCATCATGCAGCGCTTGCTCGGAACGAAAGAAGTCATGCACCACACCGAGCGCCGCCAAATCCTCTCGTATCATATCCATCATCATCGGCAGGGCGACCGACTTTGCCGTTGCAAGTGAAGCGGCCTCATCTTCCGGCACATCCATGGAGGCCAGCTTTTCACCCACCGGAATGAGATAATCGCCGGGGTAAAGGCCGTCAGGAATCTCACCTATGTTCTCGCCCTGCGCCTCGCGCATGCGTAACAAAGCTGATTGCGCCAGCACATCTACCTGTGCGCCTGCATCGTTAATGTAATATTCACGCGCCACATCACTGCCGGTTTTTTCCAGCAGCCGTGCCAGCACATCACCGACCACTGCGCCGCGCGCATGGCCGACATGCATCGGGCCGGTCGGATTGGCGGAGACATATTCAACGTTCACCTTATCGCCGCCCTCGCCGTCGCCATAGGCCTCGCGGCTGTGCAGAATATGCGGCACAAGCCGATGCCATGCCGCCTTATCCAGTCGTAAATTGACAAAGCCCGGGCCGGCAATCTCTGCCGCCTCAATCAAATCCGATTTCACCACTTCTTCGACCAACAATTCAGCCAAGTCACGCGGCTTCATTTCAGCCGCTTTGGCCAACACCATGGCAGCATTGGTCGCCATATCGCCATGCGCGGCTTCGCGTGGCGGCTCCACCGTCAAGCGCGACATATCCAAGCCGTCAGCCAGCTTGCCCTGCCCCTGCAAAGCGGTTAGTGCAGCGCGAATTTCAGTATCGATTTCAGCGAAAAGATTCATGCACGCTTTCTAAATCATCGTGTCAGAAATGTCGAACAGACGGCGGTGCTCTTCCATGGCGAAACGATCGGTCATACCGGCCATATAATCGCAAATAATCCGCGCTTTCGTGGTTTCATCGCCCTCCAGCGCCGCTCCGCGCCACTCCTCAGGCAGCACTTCCGGCTCAGCCAGATAAAGGTCGAACAAGTCGCGCATAATACGGCGCGCCTTGCTCATTGAGCCATTGACCGTGTGATGGCGATAAACGCGGTCATGCAGAAAGCTCTTTATTTCGCGGTGCTTGACTTCCATTTCCGGCGAAAACACGGCCAATGCGCGGCCCAGCCGGCGCACATCATCAGCCGTTTCTATCTTGTCTTTTTCCAGCCCATCGCGCACCACCCCGACCAAATCGGCAATCATTACGGAAATCATTTCGCGCACCAATTCGTGACGCACCAGCTTTTCGTCAATCTTGCCATGCGTTTTATCAATATCGGCCAGAA
>RFZE01000010.1 GCA_009920875.1 Alphaproteobacteria bacterium
ATTGAACTGGCATTGCAGCGGCTCGGCGTGCCACCGCAAGACGCGATTATGGTCGGCGACAGCGAGGCCGATACGGGCGGTGCCATTGCCGCCAATGTCGCCACAATTTGTGTCAGCTTCGGCTATCGCCGCGTCAGCTTGGAGGCGCTTAACGCCGATGCGATTATTGATGATTATGCAGAATTTGCGGGTGCTGCCAAAAAGCTGAAACCCGGCCTGTTTGACGCGCTTTAGCTAGAATAACAGGCGGATGGACACCCCGCCTCCATGCGTCTCCTCATCATCGGCAATGCGGGCGCGATAATTAAACTCAAAGGCAAAATAATCATTATGCGCGGCAAAGCCGAGGCCGATATCCAACGCATCTTCCGGCTCAATATGCGACCGTAAGGTAAAGCTCTCATCCGAACCGATGAAATTGGCCGTTGCCTGATAAGGCGATATGTCAGAAGTGGTGCGCCAACCGAGATAATAATTCGGTTCCCAGACCACCGCCACCGGATCGCCGCCACCGCGCCGATAGCCGCCGCGCAGGCCGATAAATTGCGATGTCTTTTCTGACTCTCCGCCTTTTATCTGCATGGCCAAATTACGGCCGACAATTTCACTCTCGCTATAATCATCATGTTCAAGGCGGAAAAAGTCCATGCCCGCTTCCAAGCGCAACAAATGTTCATTTTGCAAAATCGGATAGGCCAAACGCGCCGAGGCAGCCGTGCTGGTCGCATCCCATGAAGCCGTCATTTGCTCCACCAGACCGGCAAAATTGACCAAGCGGTCGCTCTCCAAACCGACAAAGCCATAAGCCGCATTCAACTGATAGTGCAGCGGGCCGATTTTATCCGACAGATAAGCGCCATAGGAAATGCCATCGCCTTTTACTTCATTGATCGCCGCGCTTTTTTCATTAACCGCGCTGAACCCCATTTGCAGGTAAAGCCCCAATGCATCAATTATCGACACCGGTAAATCATAACCCAGCGCAATGGCATAGCTGGTGCCGCTGACTGTTGCCCCCTTATCGCTGGAATCTTGCTTGCGGTAATCGCCAAATTGCTGCACCCAGCCATCACCGCCGCGCCGCCCACCGGCATTGATAAGCTGCAAATGCTGGCTCACCGCACCGGTCGCCATATCGGCAAGACCGGATAATTGCTGTGCCGTGCCGTCGCTATAATGCGGCAAAAGCTGGCGATAAGCGGCTTCGAAATCATCCGCATTATTGATGCTGGTAATCGCCGTTGCCAAATTTTCATCATCGGCGAAATGGGCGATGACAGTGCTCAGCGCATCGCTTTCGGCTTGGTTCAGCCCGAACGCACTTGCAGATTTAATGTTGAAACTGGCCGAAATAGTCGCGTTTTCATCGCTCAGCGCGACATCATAAATAAACGGCGTTTCTTCATTGTTCAAAAGCGCGCTCGACAGCGTCACTTGATTGCCATAGCTGACAATATCAATCGTGGTTTCTTCATTCGGGTCTTCCGGCAGGCCGATCAATCGTGGCGAAATCGTCGCCTCATTACCCAGCGTTAAATTGGTGACCGTCAAAAGCGGCGTGTCGGCGCTCAATTGCTTGGGGTCAACCGCCACCATTAAGTCGCCGTTCAGCGTCAGCGAATCGATAGCAAGGTTTTCGGTCTCCGTGTCAGCATCGCCCTCTTGCCCGACAAGATGCAGCCGCGTCCGCTCGCCAATCGAAATATCAAGATCACCGTCGCTATTTGTGATGCGACCGGTAACCGAGGTGGTCGGTGCGGTATATTCATCATCGGCATCGTCTTGAATTTCATTACTCAGATTGAGGGTGTCGTTGCCATCGCCGAAATTGATATTGCCGAACACCGAGCCGGCTTTAATTGCAAAAATATTTGCGCCGCCACCGAAATTCACATCGCCGAAAATGCTGGGCGCATTGACATCGCGCGTGTCAATCACGCCATCGCCGACAATCTCATCGTCAGCATTGGTTGCGCCTGCGCGGTCAATATCCGTATCACCGCTGCCGAGATAAACGGTTTCATCTCCGGCATTGCCGTCAACATTTGCCGCCAGGGTCGTATCCGCCTTCAACAGTTCCTGCGTGATATTGACATTGTCGTTATAGGTCGAAAAATCAAAAGCGATGGCGACATTGTCGTCATCTGCATCGCTTGTTTCCGCTTTGGTATGCGCCGCATTGGCCGATATAGAACTGCGATTGATGAAAACGGCGTCGGACGGCAAATTTGCTCCGGCCGCCAAGGTAATGGCGGTCGCCTGATAGGTTTCATTTGCGTCAAAATCACTTGAGCCGGTATGGGTGCCGACAAATGCTGAAATCGTGCCCTCATTGAGCAACACGGCATTATCGGAGCGCAGCCCGTCATTCAAAGTCGCGCCATTGCCGATAATCAACGCCCGCGCATCTTCATTATGGGCAGTGGCGGAAATTGTCCCGCTATTGAACAAGCCGCCATGAATGGTTGCACCATCAAGCAGCACAGCATCGGCCTTGAAGTTGTCATACCAGCCATTGGCCTCAATCGAGCCGCGATTTATCAGGCCGTGGGAGAAGAAAAATTCACCCGTGCTGTCATAAAAATCAGCTTCATCAATCTCGCTGGCCGCTGTGTCATCATCATCATCGTCGCGCGTATCAAGCAGAACTTCGCGCGTTGCGCCGCCGACAGAGGCGATGCTGCCGGTGATTTTCAAACTTGCCTCGCCATCGGCTTCACCATAGGTCGTAATCCGCCCGGATGAGCGGTTCTCATCAAAGTGATAAGGGTCGGTTTTCAAATCAACGACATTATCATTGTCATTATCAGAGTCAGTTCGACGCTCATTTATTGTATTAATCTCATTCCGTTCATCTTCACTGAACACCCGGTTTATTACACCGCCAATAATCAATCCGCCGTTAACATTGGCATCTATATTGACCGCCGAGCCACCGCGACGGCGTTCATTTTGATTGGCCGTTTGCTGCTCTGCCGTCAGACCGCTCTCATCAATGCCGCGCCCTGGCGTCGGTGCGGTCGAATAGCCCGTCGCATTGGCAAGGCCTTCAATCATCAAGCTGCTGGTAATATCCGCGCCAATATCAATGGCGACGCCGTTTTCGCCGCGCACGTCAATATCACCCCGCTGGCGGTAATAGCCGCCAATTGTGCCGTTAATGTCAACGCCGCGTCCGTTGTCCCCGCGCACACCAATCAGCGTTGAAAGGTCAAGATTGTTAATCAAATTACCATCAATTTTAACACCGACAACATCGCCAATATTGGCAGCATTGCCCTCAATATCTATTTGCGAACCGCTTTCACCAATCAGCGGGCCGGTTAATGTATGATCCGCCTGCAAGCGCAAGCCAATGCGGGTATGATTGCCGGCTAGTGCTTGCGAGCCTTCGCTGATAAAATCTTCATCGCTGTCATTATCGGCAAAGCCGTCATCATCGCCGTCATATTCCGGGCCTCGTATCTCAATAATAAAAATATCACCGCCGCTTTTCAGGCGAATGCCCGCCGCATCGGCCACATTAAAGTCAATATCCAAACCAATGGCATCAGTTATTGGCGTGTTGACATTGTCGTCGTCATAATCGCGAATTCTTATCATCCCGTTTAGGATGACCGCCGTTTCATCATCAATTAGCAGGGCTGCATTACCGGTACCGGTCGGCGAGCCTTCGATAAGAATGCTGTCGCCATCTGCGTCATCATTGCTGGTTATCACACTATCTGTGTAAGCCGGATAATCCGTATCATCTGTGTCGGGTTTCAATTCAAAACCCCAAGCGGGCGCAAGCGCCAGCGATAAGGAAAGCGGAATGATAAACGCAGATTTCAGCAAGCGGGATGTATCGACCACGCTGTCCCTCATTTTTGCCGCGCCAGCGGTAAGTTAAGCCGCGTCTGCCGTGTCCAGCGTGTCGCGCAATTCTCTTTTGAGGAATTTGCCGCTGGCATTGCGCGGCAATTTCTCAGTTCGCAGCCAGATATAACGCGGAATTTTGAAATTTGCCAATAGTTTGGCGCAATGGGCGCGTAATTCTTCGACATCTATTTCAACGCCTTCTGCAAGCACCACGGCCGCGCCAACTTCTTCGCCCAAGCGCTCGTCTTCAACACCGAAAACCGTGCATTCGGCCACTGCATCATGCTTGAACAAAGCGCTTTCCACTTCGGCGCAATAAATATTCTCGCCGCCGCGCAGCACCATATCTTTGGCGCGATCGACAATAAACACAAAGCCGTGCTCATCCATGCGGGCAATATCGCCGGTGCGCAGCCAGCCGTTTTGAATGCTCTCCGCCGTCGCTTCTTCGCGATTGAGATAGCCTTTAATGACATTGCCGCCTTTAACGCAAAGCTCGCCGGTTTCGCCATGCGGCAAATCATTGCCGTCAGCATCAATCACCTTGCCTTCCAAAGTCGGCACAAGCGGGCCGCAGCTTTCGGGCTTATCGACAAAAAACGCGCCCAATACGGAAGTGATGATGCCGCAAGTTTCGGTCATGCCATAGCCGGTGCTGGCTTTGCCATTGGGCAAGGCGCTGTCAATTTTGCCGACCAAATCAGGCTGCAATTGCGCGCCGCCGCCGCCCAACATGGCCAGCGAAGACGTGTCATATTTGTCAAAATCAGGATGCGAAATGATTTCTCGCGCCATCACCGGCACGCCGCTGACATTGGTGACTTTATATTTATCGATGATTTTCAGTGCCTCACCGGCATCCCATTTATACATGAAAATCAGCGTGCCACCGGCCAATGTTGCCGGATGTGATACGCAATTATTGGCCGTCACATGAAATAGCGGCGTGGTCACCAGACTGACTGGCCCCGACGCGGCAGGGTCGGGTTCGGGCAGTGCCTCACCATTGCGCAGCGCCTCAGCTGCCGCGTAACAGCCGCCCATAAAGGCGATATTCATGACATTCAGCACACAGCCGCGTTGCGTGAGTTGCGCCCCTTTCGGGCGGCCCGTCGTGCCGGATGTGTAGAAAATGCAGGCATCTTCATCGCCGTCAATTTCCACGCTCGGCATATCACCGCCATGATTGCGCAATTCGGCATAATCAATGACCCCGTCAATCGGCTGCTCCAAGCGCAGGCCGATAAATTTCATATCCGGCAAGCTGTCGCGCACCGGCAAAACCCGCGCCAGCCGCTCATCATCACCAATCAGCGCTTTTGGCGCGCTGTCTTCAAGGCCGTATTGCATTTCATCAGTCACCCACCACGCATTCATGCCGACCACGGCAATGCCGATAGAGGTGAGCGCCCAATAGCACAACATCCATTCAGGGTAATTGCGGAAAGCCAGCGCCACGCGGTCGCCCTGCTTAATGCCATTGGCGTGCATCCAATTGGCAATGGAGGCGGTCTCAGCATAGGCCTCAGCATAGCTCCAGCTTTCATCTTCATAAATCAGATAAGGCTTGTCGCCATGCAAAGAGGCGAGCGCCCATAAATCGCGCAGGGAAGCAGGCGCATTGGCAAAAGTTTTCAGTGTCTCGCCGCGCACATCAACAGTGCCGATTTCAAATTGGCCTTCCGCCGCCATTTGCGCGCGTATTTGTTCTAATTCTTTATACATTGATATTCCTCCCAGATTGCAGGGGATATTACCCGCTCCATCATTGCCCGCAAGCAAAAAGCGGCGGATAAAACGGCGACACAAAAGCGCGCATGGCTGGTCTTTTGCACCTGCTTCGCCTAGACTTTAAACCATGATTGATTTCGCCCTAAACGCGCTCGACCAATCGGCCATTGTGACCGATACCAATGCCGCGCAAGCGGTGCACGAAACGGTGGAACTGGCGGAATATCTTGATACGCTGGGCTATCGCCGCTTTTGGTTGGCCGAACATCACAACACATCGGCTTTTGCCGGGGCCGCGCCGGAAATTCTTATCGGGCATATTGCCTCGCGCACGCAGCATTTATCAATCGGCTCAGGCGGCGTGATGCTACCGCATTACAGCCCGATGAAAGTGGCCGAACAATTTCGTATGCTGGCCAGCCTGTCGGGCGGACGCATTGATTTGGGATTGGGACGCGCGCCAGGCGGCGACCCAAAAACCACCGCCGCTTTACAACCGGGCCCGAAAGCATGGCCGCCGGACGTGTTTCCACAACAGGTTGAAATGCTCATTCAGTTTTTGGAAGACGCCAATGGTTTAAGCGGCGAGCAAGGCGGCTTTCCCGAAGACCACCCCTATCAAGGCATTCACGCGCAACCCATGGGCGATGAAAGCGTGCCGGTCTATATGCTCGGCTCGGGCGGTGACGGCGCTTATCATGCCGCGCAATTCGGTCTGCCCTATGTCTATGCGCATTTCATCAATCCCGACAATCTCGACACGGCGCTTGAGGCCTATCGCACAAATTTCAAACCGTCACGGCAATGCGCCGAGCCGAAAGTCATGTTGGCGACCTCTGTCTTGGCGGCGGAAAGCGAAGAGGAAGCCGCTTATTTGGCGCGCCCGCGCAATATTTGGGCGACGCTGCTTATGCAGAATAAGGGTGGGCGTTTCCCAACTCTGCAAGAAGCGCAGGATTGGGATTTGACGCCGCGCGATGAGGCAATTTTGCCGCAAGTGGAAACCCGTGGCTTTACCGGCCAAGTCGATGATGTGTTGCAAAGACTGAGCGATGTGGTGGCGCAATATAAAATCGATGAGGTTTTTGCCCTGACCCTTATCCCTGATATTGCAGCCCGCAAACGCTCTTATAAACTACTGGCCGAGGCCGCCGGATTGACCGCCAACGGCCTTGCTGCGGCACAATAACCGCACTTGGGATAAGCGCTGAAAGCGTCTTGACCCTTTAAGCCCCATCATGCACAAAAGGGCAGATTTTTTCTTTGGAGGACTTTCATTATGAGTTTGGATTTTACCGATAAGGTGGTCATCGTAACCGGAGCAGGCGGCGGTCTTGGCAAGAGCCATGCGCTGGAATTTGCTCGCCGAGGTGCAAAAGTCGTGGTCAATGATTTGGGCGGCGCTATGGACGGTTCGGGCGGCTCTTCCGAGGCGGCAGAAGCCGTGGTCGCTGAAATCAAAGAAGCCGGTGGCGAAGCCATCGCCAATGGCTCCAGCGTGACCGACGATGCCGGTGTCGACAATATGATTAAGCAAACCATGGACGCTTATGGCCGCATTGATGTGCTGGTCAATAATGCCGGTGTGCTGCGCGATAAAAGCTTTGCCAAAATGGAAATCAATGATTTCACTTTTGTTGTCGATGTGCATTTGTTCGGCACCATGAAGCCGACCAAAGCGGTTTGGCCGATTATGAAAGAGCAAGGCTATGGCCGTATCATGGTCACCTCATCTTCTTCCGGTCTTTACGGCAATTTCGGCCAAGCCAATTACGGCGCGGCCAAGCTTGGCGTTGTCGGCTTCATGAATACGCTGAAGCTGGAAGGTCAAAAAGACAATATCCACATTAACGCGCTGGCCCCGGTTGCTTGGACGCGGATGACGGAAAATCTGATGCCGGCTGAAATGGAAGATATGCTGACACCGGAACGGGTAACCCCGGCCGTCATCTTTATGTGTTCAGAAGGCGCACCGACCGGCAAAATCATTTGCGCCGGTGCCGGTGCTTACACCTCAGCCGCCATTGTTGAGACCAAAGGCGTGTATCTCGGCGAAAACCCGAGCGCTGAAGATGTTGCTGAAAACTGGGAAACCATTTCGAAAATTGACGACGCTGCCAAAGCCTTGTTCCAAGGCGGTGAGCAGACCGGGCGCATGTTCGAACTGATTCAAGAAGCCAGTAAATAATTAGGGCGGGCGCGAGCCATCTCGCGCCCGTTTTTCCTTAATGCGCCAAATCGCCATATCCACAACGCTTTTATATGCCCTCTGGCTATTGCTGTCGGGACATTATACAGGGCTTCTTTTGACGCTCGGATTTATAAGCGCGCTCGGCTGTTCTCTCATTGCCGCGCGCATGGGCGTGCTTGATGAAGAAGGCCTGCCTATGGCGATATTGATGCGCTTGCCGAAAGTCACGCTGTGGCTGATTTGGGAAATTCTCAAATCCAATTGGGGCGTGGTGAAAGTCATTCTCAATCCGCAAAGCGCCAAACCGCAAATGGTCAGCGTCAAAGCGAGCCAAAAAACCGTCGCCGGTTTGGTCACCCATGCCAATTTCATCACCCTGACACCGGGCACGGTTTCGGTCGATGTCGATGAAGAGAAAAATGTGATTTTGGTGCATGGGCTGACCGATGATTTCGCACAAGGCTGCCTCGAGCCTGATATGGACCAAAAAGTCAGCGGACTGGAGGGCAAATAATGGAAACGGTATTTGCCATCACCCTGATTGCACTGGGCATTGCCGCCACTTTGGCAATCATCCGCGCAACCATTGGCCCGACTTCTTTTGACCGCGTGTTGGCCGTCAACACCATTGGCTCGATCGCCGTTTTGCTGATTGCCGTTTACGGCTTTTTTGACGGGCGACCCGAATTTCTCGACATTGCGCTCCTCTATGCTTTGATTAACTTCATCGGCACGATTGCGATTTTGAAATTTTTCCGCTTCGGCACTTTGGGCGATCATGGCCTGCATGAAGAAGGAGACGAGCAGTGAGCGTTTCCGTCTTGATTGACATTATCGGCATGGTCAGCCTTTTTGTCGGCAGTCTCGCAGTCATATTCGGGGCGCTTGGTTTGTTGCGTCTGGGCGATGTTTACCAACGCATGCACGGCACCGGCATTGTCGATACGGGCGGCGCCGGACTTATTTTATTCGGTCTGCTCATGCTGTCGCCCGATTGGACGGTGACGGTGCGGCTTATTCTTATCGGCTTTATTCTGGTGATGACCGGCCCGACCGCCACCCATGCCATTGCGCGCGCTGTGCGCGTGTCGGGCGAAGAACCCGATAATGTCAAAACCAAGCGCAAAAAAGCGGTTAAAAGAGGGCGGAAATAATGTCCGGTTTCTTTGTCAATGCGGCGCTGATTTCTCTGCTGACGCTGATTGCCTTTCTGGCAATTCGCCTACACCGACTGTTTGCCGTGGTCATGTTGTCGGGCGCTTTCTCTCTGGTCGCCGCCACTTTATTTGTTGTGCTTGATGCAGTCGATGTCGCTTTCACCGAAGCGGCTGTCGGCGCGGGAATTTCGACGATTTTGGCGCTCGCCACTTTGTCGCTGGTACCGGCCAATGAAAAGCCGCATGATTTTGCTTTTGTGCCGGCTTTTTTGGCTTTCGCCACCGCTGCCATGCTGGCCGTTGCCGTGGCTGACTTACCGGTCTTTGGCGATGTCAATGCACCGATACACAACCATGTCGCGCCCGATTATCTACAAGGCAGCGCCGAAGATATCGCCATTCCCAATGTCGTGACCTCGGTTCTGGCCAGCTATCGCGGCTTTGACACGCTGGGCGAAACGGTTGTTGTTTTCACCGCCGCCATCGCCGTATTGCTGGTTTTGGGCGGCTGGACGCGGCGCAAATGAGACGGGGAGGATAACAATGCAAGATGATGTCGTCATTCGCGTCATTGCCAAGGTGATGATACCCGCCGTCATGCTGTTTGCGCTTTATGTGCAATTTCACGGCGATTACGGGCCCGGCGGCGGTTTTCAAGCGGGGGTTATTTTCGCCGCTGCCTTTGTTTTGAACGCGATGATTTTCGGCCTCAATCGTGGCCGCCATGTCTGGCCTACCGGTCTCAATCTGTTGGCCATTTGCGCCGGTGTCTTGCTCTATGGCCTGACCGGCATCGCCTCCATGCTGCTCGGGGCCAATTACCTTGATTATGACGTGCTGGGCGCAACCCCTCAATCAGGGCAACATATCGGCATTTTGCTGGTCGAGTTCGGTGTCGGCCTGACCGTCGCCTCGGTCATGGTCGCCTTATTCTTCACCTTTGCCGGTCGCCTCACCCATATTCGCTTAATGGCGAAAATGCAGGTGCATGAAGAAGCCGACCAACGCAAAACCAAGCGTAAAGCCAAAAGCACCAAAAAGAGGGCGCGCAAATGAGCAATCTCATCGCCCATTGGAATTATTTTCTGGTCATTGCGCTGATGATGATCGGCTTTTATGCGGTGATTGCGCGCGGCAATATGGTCAAGAAAATGGTCGGCCTGACGATTTTCCAAACCTCGGTCTTCATGCTCTATATTTCCATGGGCAAAGTGGCCAATGGCACGGCACCGATTTTGACCGGCGACGCCACCACGCTTTATGCCAACCCGCTGCCGCATGTGCTTATTCTCACCGCCATTGTTGTCGGTGTCGCCACCACGGCAGTCGGCTATGCGCTCATCATTCGTGTTTATGAAAGCTATGGCACGATTGAAGATGACGAACTTATCAAAATCATTGAAGCGGAAGAAAATGCGGAGGCAAGCAACGCATGATGCAACACCTTCCCATTTTACAGGTTCTTTTGCCGCTGCTCGGTGCGCCCCTAGCCGCCCTTTTGCGTGGCCGCGATATGGCATGGGGTCTGGCGCTGTTGCTGACCGGTGCGGCTTTTTTGATTTCCATTATTTTATTCAGCCAGCAGCAAATGACCGGAGAGACACTGGTTTATGACCTTGGCGGCTGGCCCGCCCCTATCGGCATTGTCTATGTCATTGATGCGGCCAGCGCGCTGGTTCTGCCTGTCATTTCCGGCATTGCTTTTGTCGCCACCATTGCGGCGCGGCGCTTGGTTGAGGCAGAAATTGACGCGCGCGATCATGCGCTGTTTTACGCCGCTTGGCTGCTGACCATTGCCGGTATGCTCGGGCAAGTGACGACCGGCGACGCTTTCAATATTTTCGTGTTTCTCGAAATTTCATCGCTCTCAGCCTATGCACTGGTCGCCATGGGCGCAGGGCGCGACCGCCGCGCTTTGCCCGCCGCCTTCAACTATCTCATTCTCGGCACGGTCGGCGCGACGTTTTACGTTATCGGCCTCGGGCTTCTTTATATGCTCACCGGCACGCTTAATCTGATGGATTTGTCCGAACGCTTGGCCGATGTGCAATCGACGCGCGCCGCCTTTACCGCATTGGCCTTTATCGCGCTCGGCCTGTTTTTGAAAATGGCGCTGTTCCCGCTGCATTTCTGGTTGGTGCCGGCCTATGCCCATGCGCCTTCCGCCGTCTCGGCGCTGATGGCCGCAACCGCTACCAAAGTCTCGGTCTATGTGCTTATCCGTTTGGTGTTCGGCGTGTTCGGCATTGATTTCCCGGGGCTTGCCGATGCGGTCGGCCTATTGGTGCTGACGCTGGGCATTGCCGGTGCTTTTGTCGGCACGCTGGCCGCCATTTTGGAAACCGATTTGAAAAAACTCTTTGCGCAATCTTCCATTGCCCAGCTTGGCTATATGGCCATTGGCATTGGTGCCATGAGCGCCACCGGCCTCGCCGCCGCCTTTATTCATTTGTTCAATCACGCGCTGATGAAAGCGGCGTTATTTCTCGCCATCGGGGCGATTGCCGCGCAAGTCGGGCGTGCCAGCATGGGCACCATTCAAGGGGCAGGACGGCAAATTCCTCTAACCATGACCGCCATTTTGGTCGGCGGCTTGGCGCTTATCGGTGTGCCTTTGACCGCCGGTTTCATTTCCAAATTATATTTGGTACGCGCGCTATTGGAACAAGATTTCTGGCTGCTGGCCGCGCTGACTTTCATCAGCTCGGCTTTGCATTGGCCTATGTTTGGAAAATCATTGAAGCGGCTTGGCTGAAGGAGCGCCCGAAAGGCGCGCCGGTTTTGGTCGAAACGCCGGTTCATTATGTGCCCGCTTGGTTGATGGTGATTGCCACAATCGGCTTCGGTATTTTCGCAAGCCCGCTGGTTGATGCGGCCTATGCGGCGGCGCATGTATTTATCGGAGGGGCGCGCTAATGGCCGGTGATATGCTGATATTGGCGCTATTGGGGCTGCCGCTCTTGGCCTCGGCTTTGGTGCTGGTGCTGCGCGATAAGCCCAATCTGCGCGACGGGCAGGCTTTGCTTATCGGCCTCATCACCGCCGCTTGCGCGATTGAACTTTATGGCCGCGCTGATGGCGATACGCTTTTTATCCTGTCATTGGCCGTCGGCCTCGACATCAGCTTCACCCCCGAACCATTGGGCAAATTATTTGCGCTGGTCGCCGGTGTGTTATGGCCGGTGGCAACGCTTTATACGGTCGGTTATATGCGGGGCGCGGGTGAAGAAAACCATACCCGTTTCATGTTTTTTTATGCCATTGCCATTCACGCCGCCATGGGCATTGCGCTGTCGGGCAATTTGCTGACGCTGTTCGTATTTTATGAACTCCTCACCTTCTCAACCTATCCGCTGGTGACCCATAAGGGCACACCGGAAGCCATGCGGGCGGGGCGGATTTATCTCGGCATATTGGTCGCCAGCTCGGTAATTTTGCTGCTGTTAGGCGTTATCGGCATTTGGGTGCTGACCGGTACGCTGGACTTTGCGACGGGCGGTATTCTGGCCGGTCATATTGACCCGTTTTATGTGCCGCTCTTGCTGGCATTATTCGCCTTCGGTATCGGCAAGGCGGCGCTCATGCCTTTGCACCGTTGGTTGCCTGCCGCCATGGTCGCGCCGACACCGGTCAGCGCGCTTTTGCATGCCGTGGCCGTGGTGAAAGCCGGTGTTTTCACCGTCTTGAAAGTGGCGGTTTATGTATTCGGCATTGATTTTCTGCGCGAGACCGGCAGCAGCGATTGGCTGGTCTGGCTTGCCAGTTTCTCCATACTCGCCGCTTCCATTGTCGCCATGAGCAAAACCAATTTGAAAGCGCGACTTGCTTATTCGACGATCAGCCAGTTGGGTTATATTGTTTTGGGCGCTGCGCTCGCAACCTCATTGGCGGCCAGCGGTGCGGCCTTGCACATTGCCGCTCATGCGGCGGGGAAGATTACCTTGTTCTTCTGCGCCGGTGCGATTTATGTGGCCCATCATTTGACCGATATTAAAGAAATGAACGGGCTGGGTCGCGTCATGCCGGTCACCTTCACCGCCTTTGCCTTGGGGGCGCTGTCGATTATCGGTGTGCCGCCTTTGGCCGGGGCTTGGTCAAAAATCATGCTGATGGGCGGCGCTTTGGATAATGGTCATTTGGCGGTTTTGGCCGTGCTGATGCTTTCTTCGCTGCTCAATCTGGTCTATTTGGGTGAGATTGTGCTGCGCGGGTTTTTTGCCGCGCCGAGCCACGGGCTGAAAAGCGAGGCGGTGCAAGAAGCGCCGCTGACCATGGTGCTGCCCCTATGTCTGACGGCGCTGATGTCGCTGGCGCTGTTCTTCGCCGTTGATGTGTTCATTTTGGATTTCGGAGGCTGAGATGAGTGACAAACCCGAAATTTCCATTGCCGGACGCCGCTTCATTGCTGCCCTTTTGCTTATATGCGCGGGGCTGCTTGTTGCCGAGTTTATCATTCACCGCCATGCTTATTTCGCCCTTGAGGCGACACCACTTTTCTTTGCCCTGTTCGGTTTTGTCGCTTTTTGCATTGTTGTCGGCGGTGGCGTGTTGCTGCGCAAGCTGGTGATGCGCGCGCCTGATTATTTTGACGGAGATGACGATGCTTGATGCCATTTTCGCCATTCCCGGCATGATGCTGATTTTGGGCGCGCTGGTCGTGCCACTGCTGCCGCCCTTCGTGCGCAATTATTATATGCTAGCGCTGATTGCCTTTTCCGGTTGGACGGTCTGGCAAATTGCACCGGGATTGCATATGACGGCCAATCTGGCCGGTATTGACCTCATTTTGGTGCGCGCTGAGGCGATAACCAAACCGTTTGCGCTGGTCTTCCATATCGCCGCGGCGCTGAACGTCATTTATGCCATGCATGAAGACGTCAAAATTACCGCCACGGCGGGGCTGGCCTATGCCGGTGCGGCCATTGCCGCTTTGTTCGCCGGTGATTTCCTCACCCTCTTTATTTATTGGGAATTGACCGCTTTCACTTCAGTGTTTCTGGTGCTGGCCGGAAATACGGCGCGCTCCATGGGCGCGGCAATGCGCTATTTGCTGATGCAAGTCGCCTCCGGCGTTATTTTGCTGGCCGGTGCGGTGCTGCTATGGCGCGACGGTGCGGGCTTCGCTATCACCGCATTGGACGCAACCACGCCGGCCGGTTTCTGCGTGCTGCTCGCCTTCGGCATAAAGGCCGCCTTCCCGTTCTTGAACGGCTGGCTGCAAGACGCCTATCCCGAAGCCTCGGTGACCGGCACGGTTGTCTTGTCGGCCTTCACCACCAAGCTATCGATTTATATGCTGGCTTTGTGCTTCGCCGGATTGACACCGCTGATTTGGGTCGGCGCGGTGATGACATTATTCCCCGTCTTCTTCGCGGTGATTGAAAATGACTTGCGCCGCGTCTTGGCCTTTTCTCTAAACAACCAATTGGGCTTTATGGTGGTCGGCATTGGCGTCGGCACGGAGCTGGCTTTGAACGGCACAGTGGCGCACGCCTTTGCCCATATTATTTATAAATCGCTCTTATTTATGAGCATGGGCGCGGTGTTGTTCCGCACCGGCACGGCAAAAGCCAGCGAGCTTGGCGGCTTGTGGAAGCAAATGCCGCTGACCGCCATATTCTGCATTATCGGTGCCGTATCGATTTCCAGCTTCCCTCTCTTTTCAGGCTTTGTGACCAAATCACTGACCATTGGCGCGACCGCCAAAGAGGGCTATTTCCTCGTCTGGATGGCTTTGATATTCGCCTCCGCCGGTGTGCTGGAACATTCGGGCATTAAAATCCCCTATTTCGCCTTTTTCGGCCATGACCGTAAATTCAAGGTCAAAGAAGCGCCGCTCAATATGCTGATTGCCATGGGCATTGCTGCCGCATTATGCGTGATTATCGGCATTTTCCCGCAGCCGCTTTATGCGCTTTTGCCCTATGAGGTGAAATATGATGTGTGGGAGACGGGTCATGTTTTGGGCGAATTGCAACTCTTGCTGTTTGCCGTTTTGGCTTTTGTCTTCTTGATTGTCCGTGGGCTTTATCCGCCGGAAATTGACTCGACCGTGCTCAACACGGATTGGCTGTTGCGCCGAGCCCTACCGCGCGTCGTCAAAGGCCTTGCCATGCCGGTGCTTGCATTATGGTTCGGCGCGGTGGCATGGGCGCAAAAAACCATTCTCACTATTTTCCGCATCAGCGAAGAAACCAGCCGCCAAAGCGGTTTGGTATCAGGCATTGCCTCAACCGGCGCGGCGGCAGGTATTTTCCTCGCCGTCTTCGCGCTGATGCTGCTTGCCCGCCTGTTTATGTAGCCCATAAAAAAGGCGCACCCGCAGGCGCGCCTTTCTGTGTCTCTTTTCTAACCCTTAAAGGCCGAGCACGGCCTTTGAGATAATGCCGCGCTGAATTTCATTCGAACCGGCATAGATCGATGTTTTGCGATAGTTGAAATAACGCGGTGTGACCGGCGCAACACCGGCCATGCCGATATCGCTCTCATTGGTCGAGGCCAGCGTATCTTCAACAAAGGGCAGACCGAATTGACCGACCGCTTCCATGCCCAATTGCGACAATTCCTGCTGCAATTCAGAGCCGCGCGTCTTCAACATGGAAGACGAGCCGGGGCCAATATTCTGACCGGCACTAATCTCGGAGAAAATGCGCAATTCGGTCGCTTCCAGCACCATAATCTGACGCTCAAGATCGGCCATTTTGGCGGCAAAATCATCATCCTGAAGCAAGGGCTGGCCTTCGCTGACCACATCACCGGCCAATTTTTTGACTTTTTCCAAGCTGCGATACAGACCGCCGGAATAGGGGTTGCCACGTTCAAATTCCAAAAGATATTTGGCGCAAGTCCAGCCTTCGTTCAAATTGCCGACAAGGTTTTCTTTCGGCACTTTAACGTCTTCAAAAAACACTTGGTTAATCTCTTGCGCGCCTTCAGCCGGCCCGTCCAGCGTCACCAATGGCGACACGGTGACACCCGGCGTGTGCATATCAATCAACAGAAATGAAATACCCTCTTGGCGTTTGCCTTCATTGGAAGTGCGCACAAGACAGAAAATCATGTCGGCATGCTGCGCCATGGTCGTCCAAATCTTTGTGCCATTGCACAAAAAATGATCGCCCTTATCTTCGGCTTTCATTTGCAATGAGGCGAGGTCGGAACCTGAACCGGGTTCGGAATAGCCCTGACACCACCACACATTTGACGCGAGAATATCGGGCAGATATTTGGCCTTCTGCTCTTCCGTGCCAAACTTCATAATCACCGGCGCAACCATGGTCATGCCGAAGGCGATGGTGTGCGGCGCACCGGCCGCTTCCATTTCTTGTGTGTAGATGAATTTCTGCGTCGGGGTAAAACCGGCGCCGCCATGCTCGGTCGGCCAATTGGGCGCGGCCCAGCCTTTTTCATAAAGGCGCTTTTGCCAGGTCACATGGCTGTCTTTGGTGATATAGCCGTTTTTCGAGCGCTCGCATTCGCGGCGAATATCCGGCGTGAAAGCTTCGTCGATAAAATCACGCACTTCCTGACGAAAGGCTTCGTCTTCTGCACTATATTTCAAATCCATCTCTTACTCCTTAAGAAACAAACTTCACCGGCACGGTTTCCGGCGCGCCGGCCATCACACCACTGCCCAATGCGGCAACCGCTGCACCAAAGGCTTCCGATTTACCGTGCACATTGCGCGCGTCGACATTCTCATAAATCTCGAAAACGCGATAGGTGGTCGGGTCGGCCTCATCCTGCATCAAATCATATTGCAATGCGCCCGGCTCATTTTCTTGAACGGCCTTTTGCAAACCGGCAAAAGCGGCTTCAAATTCAGCCTGCTTGCCGTCGACAACTTTCAGTGTTGCCATATATCCTACTTTCATCGTCAGTCTCCCTGTCGTTTATCTGTCTTTATACTCTGCCGGTCTTTTCTCCAGCATTGCCGCCACTGCCTCTGAATGGTCGTCACTAATATGCATGAGGGCTTGCGCATTGGCCGACATTTCCATCACGCTTGCAAAATCACTGTTTTGACCATGACGCAGCAAACGCTTGGCGGCGCGCAACGCTTCCGCGCTTTGTGCCGCAATCTCATGAGCCATATCATGCGCGCTTTCGAGCAATTTGTCATCTGCCACAACTTGCGACACAAGACCCCAGCCCAATGCCTCATCAGCCGATATGGTTTTGCCGGTAAATAAAAGCTCCGAGGCGCGCGCGCCACCAATAATACGCGGCAATAGCCACGCTCCGCCATCGCCCGGAATAAGCCCGATTTTCAGAAATGTCGCGCCGAAAATCGCTTTTTCAGAGGCAATGCGCATATCGCACAGACACGCTACATCATTACCCAAGCCGATGGCCGGGCCATTAACGGCGGCAATGGCCGGCACTTCCAGCTCCCACAAGCTTTTAACGATTTGGTGAATGCCGCGCCGATAGCCATCAGCAATATGCGCCGGTGAACCGGCAAACGGCCCATCGCGTTTTTGCATGGCTTTGATATTGCCACCGGCTGAAAAGGCCGAACCGGCACCGGTCAGAATGACACAACGCACATTGCGGTCGCCATTAATGCGCGCCACCGCATCTGAAAAAACCCCGCCATCGCCCGGCTCGCCAAGCGCATTGCGCATGTCGGGCCGGTTGATGGTCAGGGTTACAATGTGACCCTGCTGGTCAAATTCCAGCATGGAAACTTAAGCGGCTGCGAAGCGTTTCAGGTGATGGTCAACATTACCGAATTGCGTATCGATAACGGTCAATCGCTTGAAATAGTGACCGACATTCAGCTCTTCTGTCATGCCCATGCCGCCATGCAATTGCACAGCTTCTTGGCCGACAAAGCGGCCCGATTTGCCGATTTGTACTTTCGCACCGGCCGCCGCTTTCCGGCGCTCGGCTTCGCCTTCAACCAGTTTCATATTGACCATATAGGTCATGGAGACGGATTGCTCATATTCCATGAACATATCGACCATGCGATGCTGCAATACTTGGAAGCTGCCAATCGGCACACCGAACTGCTTGCGGGTTTTGCAATATTCAACCGTCGCATCATTCAGGCATTTCATATGACCGATAGCTTCGGCACAAACCGCACCAATGCCATAATCAAGCGCTTCTTCAAGTATGGACAAGCCATTGCCGGCCTCACCAATCAGTGCATCGGCAGCAACCGCAACATTTTCCAATGTCACTTCGCTGGCGCGATTGCCGTCAACCGTCGGATAATCCTGCGTCGAGACACCGGCGGCTGATTTTTCAACGATAAACAGGCCAAGCCCGTCGCTGTCGCGTTGCTCACCGGAAATACGCGCCGAGACAATCAATTTGCTGGCCCAAGGCGCGGCAACAACAACCGCTTTCGTTCCGTTCAGCACATAGCCGTCGCCATCAGCTTTGGCCGAGGTCAGAACATCAGCCGGATTAAAACGGCTTTGCGGCTCGGCATAAGCCAGCGCCCAAATTTCTTCACCACCGATAATGCCCGGCAATTGCGCTTCTTTTTGCGCGTCCGAACCGTGGCGGGACAAAATACCGCCGCACAGAACAACTGTCGGCAGATAAGGCTCGACGACCAAACCGCGACCCAATTCTTCCATAATCACCATGGTTTCAATCGGCCCACCATCAAGACCGCCCATCTCTTCCGAGAACGGCGCGGCCAGCAAGCCAAGCTCGGCAAATTGCTGCCAAATTTCTTGGCTCATACCCTCTTCGCTGCGGACAATTTTCATCCGTGCATCAAAATCATAATTATCCTGCACAAAGCTTTGCACCATATTGCGGAGCAAGGTCTGTTCTTCGGTAAAGCTAAAATCCACTGTTCAATTCCTCTTCAAATTCGCTTCGAAGCCTAAAGGCCCAAAACCATCTTGGCAATAATATTGCGCTGAATTTCGTTCGACCCGCCATAAATGGAAGTCTTACGATTGTTAAAATAAGATTGCGACACGCCTTCGGCATGGTCCGGCCCAATGGCCAGATAATTATCGCCACGGTCAAGCTGCGGCACCCAAGGCGAAGCATAATTGCCGACCGCTTCCATCGTCAGTTCGGTAATCCGCTGTTGGATTTCCGTGCCCTTGATTTTCAAAATTGAGCTTTCAGGTCCCGGCCCTTGCCCCTTGCTTTCCGAAGCCAAAGTGCGCAATTCGGTATATTCCAGCGCCGTCAAGTCAACTTCAAGCTCAGCAATTTTCTTGGAGAAATCAGCCGAGTCCAAAAGCGGCGCACCGTCTTCCAATTCAGCACGCGCAATATCACGCAAGCGGTCAATGGCTTTTTTGGAGCGCGCCACACCGGCGATGCCCGAACGCTCATTGCCGAGCAGAAACTTGGCAATCGTCCAGCCCTTATCTTGCTCGCCAACCAGATTTTTGGCAGGCACACGCACGTCGGTCAAAAACACTTCATTGACTTCATGGCCGCCATCAATGGTGATAATCGGCTTCACTTCAATACCCGGCGTGTCCATATCTATGAGCAAGAAGGAAATGCCTTCTTGCGGCTTGCCGTCACTGCTGGTGCGCACAAGGCAGAACATCCAATCGGCATGTTGCGCCAAAGTTGTCCAGATTTTGTGGCCATTGACGACATATTCGTCGCCGTCCAATTCGGCTTTGGTTTTCAAACCGGCAAGGTCAGAACCGGCACCGGGCTCTGAATAGCCCTGACACCACCAAGTTTCGCCCGACAAAATGCCCGGCAGTACCCAGTCTTTCTGCTCTTGATTGCCGAATGAGTAAATCACCGGCCCCAACATGGCGACGCCGAACGGCAGAGGCGGAATGGTGCCGAAAGCGGCGCTTTCTTCATTCCAAATATATTTCTGCGTTACCGTCCAACCGGTACCGCCAAATTCTTCCGGCCAGCTCGGGGCGACCCAGCCTTTTTCGGCAAGAATTTTGTGCCAAGCAAGGAAATCTTCCTTGCTCAACTCGCCACGGTCGGCACCGACCAAATGTTTCGGATAATTTTCTTCAATAAAGCTGCGCACTTCAGCGCGGAACGCCTCATCTTCAGGTGCAAAATCGATATCCATCAGGACCTCCAATTAAATTTATCCGAATTTAGACGAAAAAAGCGGTGAATCAATCACCCAAAGGGGAAAAAATGACGCATCGGTCATATCGTGCTATGACATGCGCATGAATAAGCAAGAAGAAAGCCCGAAATCACCGTGCCGCCGCGTGTGCGCCGTTTCGGCGCGCGCCGGTTTTTGCATTGGCTGTGGCCGCAAATTGGCCGAAATCGGCGGCTGGTCAGGTTTTTCAGATGATGAAAAACGTGCCGTTTTGGCCGAATTACCGGCGCGGCTCGACAGTTTGAAATCGGCCTAAAGCGGTCTAAATCGGCTTATCGCCAAACCAATTTAAGGTTTCCGCCAAATTCACCACTTCGCCAATAACGATAATTGACGGCGGTTCAAGGTTGTGCTGTTCGGCCAATTTTGCAGCTTCGGCCAAACGGCCCGTGGCGATGCGCTGACGCGGTGTCGTCGCATGGGTAACAATGGCCACCGGCTCATCAGCGCTACGCCCCGCCTGCATCAATAATTCGGCAATGACCGCCAAGCGGCTCATCGCCATATAGATGACAATCACCGGCGAGGCTTTGGCAATTGATGCCCAATCCAGTAATTCCGCTTGACCTTTACCGGCCAAATGGCCGGTGACAAAAGTGACGGCATGATTGACGTCACGATGTGTGGCGGGAATACCGGCATAGCCGAGCCCGCCGACACCGGCTGAAATGCCGGGTATCAAGCGAAACGGAATATCGGCTGCGACCAGCGCTTGCGCCTCTTCGCCGCCGCGTCCGAACACAAACGGATCGCCGCCTTTCAAGCGCAGCACGCGATGGCCGTCTTGAGCCAATTCAATCAGCTTGTCGGTAATGTCTTGCTGGTTCCAACTGGGTTTGCCG
>RFZE01000091.1 GCA_009920875.1 Alphaproteobacteria bacterium
TCGCGCCGCTCAATAAATCGACCCAAGCTGCCGAGCTGAAGAGATTCATATCGCGAAGGCTCAAAAGGTTTTTGCTCATGGGTGATATTGGTGACAACAAAAAGCGATTGCTGGCGGTCAAGGCTTTGCCGCCAAAAGCCGAACATGCCGGGCTTGATATGCAGGGTGAATTGTGTGGCATCGGGATGAAAGGCTTTTTGCTGTTTACGAATGGCCAAACGGCGGCGCAATTCATAAAACACTTTGGCCATAGGGGTGTCGGCATCGGCCAATTGCGCCTCAACTTCCTCAGTGCGCCATTGCTTGCGATTGAGCGAACGGTTTTGACCGGTCTCGGCAGCCAGCGCTTCATCATTTTCTGATGCAAGAAAGCTCTGCACATAAAAGGCCGGTATGCCCTCCACCGACATCATAATGGTTTGCGAGGCGATGAAACGCTCGACCTGCAGCGCATCGGGGCCGTCAATCGTGCCTTTCAAAGCGCAAAACAAGGTTGTGTTCATTTCATAAGGCACTTCGCGTTCACCATAGCTGCGCATGGTCAAGCGCCCTCCAAAACCCTGCACCGCTTGCGTCATGCGGTTGATCTCTTGCTCCGGCAGCAGACCTTCAACGGGGCGCAACCCGATACCGTCATGGCTGGCCGAGAAGTTGAATATGGTGCAGCCTTCAGGGGTCGGCGCGGTGGCCATCATCCAGCGCCGCAAATAGGTTGAGCGACCGGTCAAAAGCGCATGCACCAAAAGCGGTGGCAGGGAAAAATTGTAAATCAGATGCGCTTCATTGCCATTGCCGAAATATTCGAGATTTTCATGCGCCGGCACATTTGTCTCGGTAATCAGCCAAACATCATCATCCACATGGTCAATCAGCGTGCGCATCAATTTGATGATTTCATGAGTTTCGGCCAGATGCAGGCAACTCGTTCCCGATTGTTTCCACAAAAAGCCGACCGCATCGAGGCGAAATACGCGTACGCCCTTATCAATATAAAAGCGCAACAAGCGGATAAATTCGAGCAATAGATCAGGATTGGAAAAATCCAAATCGACCTGATCCGGGCCGAATGTGCACCAAACCAGCTTTTCGCCGGCTTTGGTGTCATGCGCATAAAGCAGCGGTGTCGGCCGGGGGCGCGTGACGGCGCTAATATCATCTTGCGGCGCGGCGGTTTTGATGAAATCGCGGCCCGGCGCCTCATCATTGAGAAATTGTTCGAACCAGCAATGACCGGCCGAGGCGTGATTAATGACGACATCGGACATCAGCCGGAACTCTTGCCCAATCGCGGCAATATCTGACCAATCGCCCAAATCGTCGCGCACATTCTGATAATCGCTGACCGCGAAACCGTCATCTGAGGTGAAAGGGAAAAACGGCAAAATATGAACGCCGGACACTGTGTTCTGCAAATGATCGGTCAAAAAAGCCAGCATATTTTGCAGCGGTTTTTTATCGTCGGAAACCAGACTGTCGCCATAGGTAATGAGAAAGCTGTCTTCTTGGGACCATGGCGTGGCTTTGCCATGCGCCGCGCCTTGGTGCATTTGGCTGTCGGGTGGCAGATTAAAGGCGGCGCATAAACGTGCACTCAAAGCTTGTGCATCTTCTTGCGGATAAATGAATTCAATATGGCGGGTCAGAATATCTTGCAGCACAGAACGGCCTATTCGTTAGTTTCATCCCCTCATTGAATAATAGTCATAGGAAGGCGTGCGGCCAATAACAAAATCGGCGCGCGGTGTTAAATCTTTCCAAATACCGAGTGTCCAACTTTGATAATGGGCACAAAATTCAGCCACGGCGGCGCGGTCGGCAAATTGCCATACCCCGCTTTCAGCCGCATTGCCCTGTTCTTGCAGCCAGCGACTGTCAATCACCGCCTCGAAATCTTCTTGCCGCAACAACATCATGGCATTGCATTTATCCCATATGGGCTGATAGGCGCGCGCCGCTTCTTGCGACCAGCCTTTCCATATGGCGTCCCCATCATGCATGGTTTCCCAATCATTCTGCGCTGTGCGCTCAATGCATTTTTCATGCCCGCCAACGCACCAGCCTTCCAAAAGGACAAAATCCGGGCGCGCGCTTACCATCACATCATCAAGCCTATCATCATGGCTTTTGCTGAAGCGCGGCACAGCCAATGGGGTCGCCGCGCCAATGCCGTCAAGCTTGCTCAGCACATCGGCCAGCCGCGCCACATCATGCGTGCCGGGCACGCCGCGCGTGGCGCAAAGCGGGTGAATGTCATCGGCCAATTTTTGCCGCGCCGCTTGGGACAAATAAAAATCATCAAGCGACAGAGTGAGGGTGGTTTTACCCTGCTCAGGGGTTTTCAGCCAGTCAGAAACGTGACTGACTGCGCCGTCCAATAAATCGCGCCGCTCAATATAATAATGATCGGCGCCCTTAATATGAATATGGCTTTTATCGCTGCTGCCCAGCGCATCATAAAGACGCTGCGCATGGCTCGGCGTGCAGGCCAAATCAGCCGTATTATTAATGACCAAAGCGGGCAGGGTGACGCGTGCCGCATTGGTAAGCCCGTCAGCCGGACTGTCATCATAGCTCCATTGCGACAGCCATGAGCGCAAAGTGGTAAAGCGCGCCAGCCCGACCGGCCCGTCATTGGCGACAGCCGGTTCGCCCAAATAGCAACTATAGGGGGTGCGGTCAGACGGGTCTTGCGTCGGATCGGTCCAGCGCAAATCGGCCATTGTGCCGTGTACGCAAAAGGCTTGTTCATAATTGTCGCGCCCCGCAGCGCGCAAATCGGCCAGCCTTTCTTTTACCCAAGCGGTGATGCGGCGATTGCGTGCCAGCTGTTCGGCGCGGTAGCGCGTCACATAGGCCGCATCATAGGGCGGTTTGTTAGGGTTTTCCGGGTCGTAAATATTCAACGCCGTCTCGCGGGTGAAAGGCGTCGCTTCATCGCTGATGGACGGGTCCATCCATTCGGTCAAAGTGACGGCGCGGCTGACATGCGCCGCCAACAGCAAAACCGCATCGGCGGCAGGCAGCTCGGCTTTGGAGAGATCATAAGGGTCACCGGCGGCGGTGTGTTTGAGCCGCGTGCCGGTTGCTTGGTCTTGATAGAATAAAGACAGCGAGCCGCCGCCCGACCAGCCGCCAAGAACGATTTTCTTGTAGCCGAATTTTTCCTTGGCATGGGCAATCACCGCGCCCAAATCATTGACGCATTTTTCCATGAGCAGCGCGCTATCATTACCGCGATAGCGCGTATTGGCATAAATCACATGATGGCCGCTATGGGCCAGCCCATTGACCATGGGCAGAAATGAGCCGCCGCCGACGGGATGGGAAAAAACAATTGCCGTATCGGATTGCGTGTCGGGGGCAATGCGCATGGCTTCGACCGCCACCATGCCGAGCGCACCGCCATAGACATCTTTAAAGCCCGTATCTTCTTCAAACACCACCATATAGGGCAGACGCTGAACCGACATATTGCTCTTTCCTCGCTGGTAAAATAGGCTTTCAGTCTGACAGATTAGAAGGGCGATGCAAATGATTAAGGCAAGCGGTATTCACCATATTGCGATTATGGCGAATGACATCAAAAAGCATATTGCGTTTTTTTCCGATGTGCTGGGATGTCGGCTCAGTGCGATTTTTGACATGCATGGCGTGCCGGGCGGTTTACACGCTTTTATGCACTTAAACGACCATTCATATTTTTCCATCGTCGAATTGCCCGAAGTGGCCAATGTGCCGATTGAATTGGGTGTTACCCATGCCGGTACGGGGTCCGGGGTCAGCGCTCCGGGCACCATGCAGCATTTGGCCTTTCGCGTTGACAATGCCGATGAGTTGATTGCCATGCGTGACCGCATTCGCACCAAAGGCGTCAATGTTATCGGCCCGCTCGACCACGGCATGTGCCAATCGATTTATTTTGCCGGTCCTGACAATATGGCGCTGGAAGTGGCCTGCCCGGGGGTCGACATGGATGCGGCGCAATGGGTCGATCCGAGCGTTCTGGAAAAAGCCGGTATTTCACCCGAAGAAGCCCAAAATTACATGCAGCCTGATGATTATGCAGGCGAGAAGGGGGCAGTGGCGCAGCCCGCTTATGATGCGACCAAACCGCATATGCCTTATCCCGATGAAATCTATCGAAAAATGCTTGAAACACCCGATGAGGTGATTATCGCCGCCGGTTCTTATGCCGAACCGCCGGTCAAAACACAGGACTGAGGGCACGCTTGCGCCATTTTGTGAGGCTTTACGAGGTAAATTAAACAGGCTAGCGTTATCAGATTGCTTGGGAGGGTATGATGAATTTGGATTTTGCAACGACGTCACTTTTGGCGAATATGATGCTCAATGAAGCGCCGCCAATGCACACATTGAGCGCGGAAGAAGCGCGTCTGGTGTTTTCTGAAATTTATCGTTCCATGCCGCCGGGGCCGGAATCCGTATCATCTGAAGATGTAAATATTGCCGTTGAGGGTGGTGAGATTCGCGCGCGCGTGCTGACCCCGCAAGGCACCGCCCAATCGGTGATGGTCTATTATCATGGCGGCGGCTGGGTTGTCGGCAATATTGACGATTATGATTTGGTCGGTCGCCATTTGGCGGAAAAATGCAATGCCATTGTCGTCATGGTCGATTATCGCAAAAGCCCTGAGCACAAATATCCCGTGCCGATGCAAGATTGCTATGCCGCGCTTAATTGGGTCGAGGCCAATCGCAAGAAAATCGGCGCGGACAAGCTGCCCATGATTGTCGCAGGCGACAGTGCGGGCGGCAATTTATCCGCCGTCATGGCGCAAAAAACCGTGGCCGAAAACGGCCCGAAAATCGATCTGCAAGTTTTGGTCTATCCGGTGACCGATGGCCGTATGCAGAGCGAAAGTTTTACTGCCGAAGACAAGCAGCTTTTCTTAAACGCCGAATTGATGACGCATTTTTGGGAGCAATATTGCGACACGGCACAGCGTGAAAATGCCGATGCCTCGCCGCTTTTGGCAGATGATGTCAGCACCGTGGCACCGGCCATTGTGCTGACCGCCGAGTTCGATATTTTGGTCGATGAAGGCAAAGCCTATGCCGACAAGTTGGCGGCTGCCGATAAGCTGGTCGCCTATAAATGCTTTGCCCAGCAAATGCATGCTTTCTTCGCCATGCCCGACGCTTTGCCGGTCGGTTTTGAAGCGATGGATTGGGTGGCGCGCGAAATTGACGGCCACTTAAATCCGGCTGAAACGGTTGATGCGGTGGTGGTCGGAGCCGGTTTTTCCGGCATGTATCAGCTGCATAAATTGCGCGATATGGGGTTGTCGGTGAAAGTGTTTGAAGCCGGTGAAGATGTCGGCGGCACTTGGTACTGGAATCGCTATCCCGGCGCGCGCGTCGATATTGAAAGCATGGCCTATTCTTTCTCATTTTCAAAAGAACTGGAGCAAGATTGGGTGTGGTCGGAAAAATATTCGCCGCAGCCCGAATTGCTGCGCTATGCCCAGCATGTTGCCGAGCGCTTTGATTTGAAGCGCGATATTTCCTTTAATACGCGCGTTGAAAGCGCCCATTTTGACGAAGATAATAATGAATGGCTGGTGACAACCGAATGTGGTCGCCGCGTGCGCGCGCGCTATTTGGTTATGGCAACCGGCGTTTTATCGGCTGCCAAAACGCCTGATATTGCGGGCCGTGACAGCTATAAGGGCGAAACCTATCAAACCGGCCTATGGCCGAAAGAAGGGGTTGATTTCACCGGTAAGCGGGTCGCCATTATCGGTACCGGCTCATCGGCCGTGCAATCAATACCGCTAATTGCCGAAGAGGCTGACGAGCTGGTGGTTTATCAGCGCACCGCCGCTTATTCGACACCCGCCTTTAACCGCCCTTTGACCAATTCTGAAATCGACACGATGAAGGGCAATTATGACCAATATCGCCAA
>RFZE01000092.1 GCA_009920875.1 Alphaproteobacteria bacterium
CCGCCCATATTGAACACACCGGCCAGCTTGGCGTCTTTGACCTGCATTTCACCGGCATCATCCATGAGTTGGCGCGCCGCCATGACATGCATGGACACACCGGTCGCCCCGACCGGATGGCCTTTGGCCTTCAACCCGCCCGACGGATTGATCGGCAATTTGCCATCCTTATAGACCGTGCCATCGGCCAGCGCTTGCGCCCCCTTGCCGGTTTGCGTCAGCCCCATGGCTTCATATTGAATAAGCTCGGCAATGGTGAAGCAGTCATGCGTTTCAACCAAAGACATATCGTCCAAACCGAGACCGGCTTCCGCCAGGCCTTTTTTCCAAGCATTTGCCGGACCGTCAAAAGCCGTCACATCGCGCTTGCTCATGGGTAGAAAATCATTGGCCTGGGCGCGTGCGCGAAAGGCAATGGCCTTGTCATGGCTTTGTGCCGTCTCGTCATCACACAGCACAATGGCCGCCGCCCCGTCTGAAATCATTGAACAATCCGTGCGCTTCAATGGGCCGGCAACGATTGGGTTTTTGTCGCTTTCGGCACGACAAAACTCATAACCGAAATCTTTTTGCATATGCGCCAAAGGATTGACCGCGCCATTGGCATGGTTTTTGGCGGCAATTTTTGCCAGCGCGTCTGACTGGTCGCCATATTGTTGGAAATATTGACCGGCAATGACCCCGAAAATACCCGGGAAAGTCAGGCCTGCATCGCCTTCTTCCGGCATGTAAGAAGCGCGCGACAAGCAGCGCCCGACATCAGCGCTCGACAAATGGGTCATTTTTTCAACACCAATGGCCAGCACGCGGCGCGCCCGCCCGCTTTCAATCATATTGGCCGCTTGAAACACCGCCGCCGAGCCTGAACCGCAGGCATTTTCAACCCGCGTGGACGGGGTAAAGCGAAACGCCGCATCGACCTGTAGAGCCAGCGAGGAGATGAAATCTTGTTCCGACATGCCGGCATTGAAAGTGGCGACATAAATCGCATCAATATCTTCTGCGCCGACACCGGCATCGTCCAAAGCTTCACTGGCAGCCGCCACCAAAAGCGCTTCCAGCTCCTGATCTTCCAATTTACCGAATTTGGTGTGGCCCCAGCCAACAATGCATACAGACATGGTTTTCTCCCGAAATAAGTGCGCCAATAGAACCAGCGCGGCAATTTTTGTCAAGACGGCAGCTTTTAACCCGACGCCTTAAGTGAGACCCAGAAAAGCCAGCACATCGGGGCCAATCTCATTTTCCAAGCCGGGGCCGATATCATGCCCCATGCCGATAACCGGCCGCCACACGGCGCCGGGCACAGTCTCGGCAATATGGCGACCGCATGAAATATCAATCAGCGTATCGGCATCGCCGTGAATGACCATAAAGGGCAAGCCGATTTCTTTCAGCCTTTCGGTGCGCGACCCGTCCGCCAAGGCCGCCGCCATTTGCCTGATCACCCCTTGCGGATGCCAGCATCGTTGAATGACTTTTGTCGCCAAAGCGCGGCGCGTTTCAAATGGTGTCGGAAAAGCCGGGCTGGCATGCTCGGCCAGGCTTTCGGTGAGATAGTCAATAAGCTCGCCCTCATCTTCATTATCGGGCGGGGTCAAGCCGCTGGCCGCCGGTATCGGCAAAGACACATCACCTGACGTTGACATAACGCAAATGATTTTGCCGATGCGCGCGGCATGCGAAAACGCCAAATGCTGCGCCACCATGCCGCCCAAGGACATGCCCCAAATATGTGCCTTTTCAATGGCCAATGCATCCATCAGCCCGATCACGTCTTCCGCCATATCGGCTATTTGATAAGGCACGGGGAAGCTCGCGCCGGCTTGTAAACCGGCCATCAGCGCCATCATATCCGGCACACCGGCTGCATCAAGCTTGCTGCTTTCACCGACATCGCGATTGTCAAAAACAATCACATCAAGACCGGCGGCGGTGAAATAATCGATAAAAGCGGGCGGCCATTGCACCATTTGCGTGCCCAAGCCGCGAATGAGAATCAGCGGCTCTGAGGCGCGCTTCTCATCTGTCTGAAAAACCTCATAACACAGGCTCAGCCCATTGGCGTTTGCGAAAGCCATTTTCGTGCCCCTTTCCCCATTTCTTGCTTTATACTGCCCGTAAATACGTCCCCAGCAAAGCCGGTTTTAATTTTATCATGCAACGCAATTTTGACGCTCTCGGCTCCGCCTCATTCGATGTCGCCATTATTGGTGGCGGTGCAACAGGCGCGGCCATTGCTTTTGACGCTTCATTGCGTGGGCTTCGCGTTGCATTGATCGATAAGGGCGATTTTGGCGGTGCGACCTCTGCCGGCTCGACCAAGCTCATGCATGGCGGGTTGCGCTATTTGGCCAATGGCGAGATTAAGCTGGTGCGCGAAGGTTTGCGCGAGCGCCGCTATTGGGCGCGCATGGCCAAGCATTTGGTGCACCCGCTGGCCTTTGTCATGCCAAGCTATAGCGGACAAAAACCGTCGCGCCTGACATTGGGGCTGGCGCTGGCGCTTTATGACTGGCTGGCTTTTGACCGCAATCGCGGCGTTGATACGATGCAGAAAATGCCCGGTTACCGCGCCATGACGGTGGCGCAGACTTTGGGGCTTATCCCCGACCTGCCGCCTCAATTGGCCGGTGAGAATGAAAGCCCAAGCGCCAAGCTGTCAGCCGGTCTGCTTTATCATGACGGACAAATGCTCTCGCCCGAGCGCCTGTGTTTAGCGCTCATCCGCAGCGCCATGGCGGCCGGTGCGGTGGCCGTCAATCATGCCGAAGCGACGGATTTTCTGATCGAAGACAATCGCTGTGTCGGCTTTCAAGCGAAAGACCGCTTATCGCGCCAGCGCCTTGATGTGCGCGCGGCCATAACGATTAATGCCGCCGGCCCTTGGGCCGACCATATTATGAGCGCAGCCGATAAAAAGCCGCCGCGCAAAACCTTAATACGCTCTAAAGGCATTCATATCGTGACCCGCAATTTGACGCGCGGCGCGGCACTGGCCATGCCGATTGACGATGAGCATATTTTCATCACCCCCTATATGGGCATGAGCCTTTTGGCCACCACCGATACGAAATTTGACGATGCGCCCGATAAGGCGTGCGTCACCAAGCAAGATATTGACGCGCTTTTGGCCAAAGCCAATCGCGCCCTGCCCGATGCCAAGCTGACGCGCAAAGATGTGGTTTATGCCTATGTCGGCCTGCGGCCCTTGGTTGCTGATATGGGCGACCGGCCTAACACCACTTATGGCTTGAGCCGCGGCAGTGAGATTTATGACCATGCCAAACAGGGCGGTATGCACGGCATGATTTCCGCCCTTGGGGGGAAATGGACAACGGCGCGCCGCCTCGCCGCGCAGGTCGTCGATCTGGCCATGCATAAGCTTGACGCCAAGCCGGTGCGCTGCCGTAGCCATCTCACCGCTTTGGAATGCGCCCCACGCGATGATTTGGGCCGCTTTATGGACGCGATGCGCGCCGCTTATCCAAAACATGACACCGCCAGTATTGATTTGATGAGCCGCCTTTATGGCCGCTTCCTGCCTGCAATGATGGCGGCTGATACAAACGGGCTGGCCGCATTGAAAGATGATTTATTGGCCGCGCGCATTGCCTTTGCGGTCAGCGATGAAATGGCCATGACGCTGGAAGATATTGTGCTGCGCCGTTTGATTGAAGGACAAATCGGCGCCCTCACCAGCAGCCAAATCGACATTATCGAAGATTGGCTGCAAAGCCGCCTCGGCCATAGCGATGCCGAAATGAAGCGGCAAAGAAAAGCGCTTAACGATAAGCTGAAAGTGCCTCGCTAATTCTAGCCGACGCGGCGTTCTTGGCCTTCCCAATAAGGTTCGCGCAATTCGCGGCGCAAAATTTTACCCGATGGGTTGCGCGGCAGGGCGTCGATAAAATCAACCGATTTGGGCAATTTATAACCGGCAATGCGCGCGCGCGCAAAAGCGATAATCTCGTCTTCGCTGAGGCTTTTTCCCTCGGCCATGACGACGCAAGCTTTCACCGCCTCGCCCCATTTTTCGCTTGGCACGCCAATCACCGCCACATCGGCAATATCGGGATGGGCAAAAAGCGCGTTTTCCACTTCCGCCGGATAGACGTTTTCGCCGCCCGACACGATCATGTCTTTGACGCGGTCATGGATAAAGACATAGCCTTCTTCATCAAGAAAACCGGCATCGCCGGAATAAAACCAGCCCTCTTTCACCGCTTCTGTCGTGGCATCGGGCTTGTTCCAATAGCCCTTCATAATTGAGCCGCCGCGCATGATAATCTCGCCGACCTCGCCTTGCGGCACATGATTTCCCGCCTCATCGACAATGCGCAGTTCGACACCCGCATTGGGCTTACCGCAAGAGCGCAGCTTATTACGCGCCGCATCATGGTCTTCCGGTTTCAAATTGGTGCCGCCGCCGGTGGTTTCTGTAAGGCCGTAAACCTGAACAAAATCGCATTTGAACTTGGCCGCCGCCTGCACCAATAATTCTTCGGCAATCGGTGACGCGCCGTAAATCACTTGCCGCACGCTGGAGACATCGCGCGTGGCAATATCGGGCTGTTGCATGACAAACAATATCACCGCCGGTACCATGAACAGCAAATTGACTTTTTCATCTTCAATCAGCCGCAGAATTTCAGCCGGATTGACCTCCGGCAAAACCGTCACTTTGCAGCCTTCATAAAGCCCGATAAGGCCGACATTGACACCGGCAATATGAAATAGCGGCATGCATAAAAGCACATGCTCATCGCCTTGCCAGCCGGCCCAATCTTCAGCCTGTTGTAGCGCGCTTTGCATATTGAGATTGGTCAATTGAACGCCTTTAGGATGGCCGGTCGTGCCCGATGTATAAAGCTGGATGAAATCATCTTGCGCCTGGTAGTCAAGCTGCGGATGAATTGCCTCTGCTGCATCGCGCCATGCGTCAAACGCCGTCCACTCATCATGCCCGCCATCCATCGCAATCACCCGTTTGACGCTCGGGCAATCGGCCAAAATGCCTTCAATAAGCGGCACGAAATCCTTGCCGACAAAAACCATTTCGGCTTGCGCATCATTTAAGACATAAGCCACTTCAGGGCCCGCCAAGCGCGAATTGACCCCGACCAATACGCCGCGTGTCTTCTGCACCCCGAAAAGCAATTGGAAGTATAAATCGGAATTGGCCCCCATAAAGCCGATGCGCGCATGCGGTTCAATTCCCTCGGCCAGCAAAGCCTGCGCCACCTGATTGGATGTTTCGCTTAATTTTTGATAGCTGGTTTCGCGGCCTTGAAAGACCAATGCCGGTTTGTCACCTTGCGCCGCGCATTGCGCTTCCAAAGCTTCAATCAAAATAAAGTCGCTCATGCTTTACGCCCCCCATTTCTCCAGAAAATCTTAGCCATGCAAAAAACGATGTAAAGAGGCTGTTTTTGCGCTAGCCTTTCAAGCGTCAAAAGGGGAGATGACGAAATGAGTTTGGCGCATCCGAAATTTGCTTATGAAAAAGGCCTGCACCAAATCGGTAATGGCGCTTATGCATGGCTGCAACCCGATGGCGGTTGGGGCTGGTCAAATTCCGGCCTGATTGTCGATGGCGATCAATCTTTGGTCGTCGATACTTTGTTCGATGTGCCATTGACACAAACCATGCTGGCCGCCTATGCCGATGCCACGCCGGCCGCAAACACCGTCAATAAGATCATCAACACGCATCATAATGGCGACCATTGCAACGGCAATTGCTGCTGCCCCGATGCGCAAATCATTGCCCATAAATTGACCGCCGAACATATGCAGGCCGAGCCGCCTTCTTTGGTGCAGGGTTTTTTGGATGCTGCGCCGGGCTTGGGTGATCTGGGCAATTATCTCACTTCCTGCTTCGGCCCGTTTGACTTCAAATCGGTCGA
>RFZE01000093.1 GCA_009920875.1 Alphaproteobacteria bacterium
CGACCGACCAAGGGCGGAATTTTCTCAACGCCCAATTTGGTCATGCCGGTCATGGCGGCAAAATCCTTGCCTTTATTGCAATTGTAAAATAGGCCATGCTCGCCCAAATGCCCCAAGGAGTCGATTTGCGGGCCGGTGCCGAGCCACATTTGCACCATATCGTCATTGGCCGATATCGGCCAACCATAAGCATCCTCTTGCGTTTCCCTGAAATGCTGACCCGGCTGAACCACTTGCAGCTTGGTGAAGCGCGGCGGGAAGGCCGGCATATCAGGCTTAATGACAATGCCCAAACCATGGCGCTTGCCCTGTTTGATAAGACGGGCAGCCGCCAGCACGCTGCTATCAGTAATCAGATTGGCGGCGCCAATTTCATCTTTCGGCCCCCATTTCGATGTTTTGCACTCATCCGCCAGACTTGGCTGCATCAGCGCCAAACTCGTCAGAACAAAAACCACAATTCTCATTTTATCGCTCCCCATAAATAACACCGCGCCAAAGGCCGGTGGCAATTATGGTAACGCAGAATGCGATAAAGAAAAGGGGCTTGTGATGCGCCTCTAATCGGCTTTTTTATTGCCGACCGTGGCGCGCAAAAGCCGCCTGATGGACAACCAAACCACCGGCACGGTAATGGCGACCAACGCCAGATTGACAATGAGCGGGTCGAGGGCCGGCTGTTTGGCCATCACCCAATCGGCGGGGGCGCGCAATAAATTGACCAGATAATAAGAAATGGCAACGGTTGAGACGCCCTCCACCGTATGCTGCAAGCGCAATTGCCGCTCGGCGGCATGATTGAGCGAGGCCAGCAAATCGGCATTTTGCTGCTGCATATCCAATTCAATGCGGGTTTGCAAAAGCCCCGTCATGGCAGCGATTTGTTCGGCCAAATCATGGCGGCGACGCTCGGTTGATTGATAGGTGGCAATGGCCGGTTGCAAGCGGCGCTCCAAAAACCCGCCAATGGTGATGCGGCTGTCAAAAGCCTGCTCTTGCAAAGAGGCCAGCCGCGCCGTGACCAGATCCCAATAGGCGGTGCAAGCGGCAAAACGGAAAGAGGTGCGCCGCCACACTTCCTCCAATTCGCCGGTCAGCTGGCTGAGCAAGTCAAAACGTACGCCATCCGCGCTACCGGCTGCCGAAATACTGGTTGGCACGCGCGCCGCAATATCAGCCAATTGCGCTTGCGCGGCACGGGCGCGATTGAGCCCGATGGCGGCAAAAGAACGATAGGTTTCAATTTCCACCACTTGCAAAGCAATGCGGCCGACATCGCGCACATCGCAATCGGGCGCGAAATCGAGGGCGATTTTCGTGTGCCCGTCTTCGGCCACTTTAAAATCGAAAAATCCGTCGGCCAGACCGTTTTCCAACCGGCTGGCGCATGTCCAGCCATCGCGCGCCGCGCCGCGCATGCTGCATTGGCAATCAACCGCCACCACCACTTCACCGCGATTTTTGTCGAGCCAATCGGCAGGCAAATATTGCGCCGCCGAACCATTTTCGGCTTTTTCGTCAATAATGGTCAGCGAGACAAATTCGGTATGACGCTCAATATTGAACTGCACCCCGTCTTGGCGCGCGCGGATAAGGCGGCTTTGCGCTTCGCCCTCCCAGTCAATATCGCTCAGCCGGTCGCCCAAAATATCACGCAAGCCGTCAAACGCTTCATCGCCTGACAAACATAAGCGAAAAATCGCCGTCGGCAGGGCAAAGCGCGGAAACGGCCTTGCGTTTAACTCATCGGTTACTTGCCGCAAGCGCCATTGCGATTTATGCGTCCGGCTTCGATTGTCACTATTATTCATATTATCAATACGCTATTTATGCCGTTCCGGTTTCCAGCCATTGCCGACAAGATGGCTTTCGGCATAGGCCAATGGGCTGTCTTCCAATTCTGTGGCCAGCGTATCATTCCAGCGGTTGAGGAAGCCAAATATCGCTATCACGGCGACAATTTCGCAAATTTCGGCATCCGAGAAATGCCCTTGCAGCGCATCAAAATGGGCTTGCGTGGCGCCATTGGGATGGCTGGCCCCGGCCTGCGCCAGCGCCAAAGCGGCGCGCTCGGCCTCAGAAAATTGCGGATCCGTCTGATAGGACCATAAAGCGGCAATTTTTTCATCGGCGACGCCGCGCTCATGCGCCCCATGCGCCGTATGCGCCTGGCAGTAATTGCAGCCGGCCGCCGTGCTTGCCACATGCGCTATCATTTGCCGCAAAGCCGGCGCCAGCGCGGCATTCGGCCCCAAAACAGCGGCGCTCAGCGCCAGAAACCCACGCAATATATCCGGCCGATGCGCCATAATTTTCAAACTATTTGGCTCAAAGCCCATTGCGGCCGTGGCCAGCGCCAATTCATCGGCAAGTTCCGCCAATTGCGCGGCTTCGGCATTTTTCAAATGCGCCATATGCGCCTCCCTATTATCTCTCTTTTATGTGTCGCGTTTTTTTAACGTAACGAAATTGGCGGTCGATGAGCCGGTGGCCAATAATTGCCCCTCGCCATCATAGAGCATGCCCTCGACAAAACCGACCGAGCGACCGCGCCGCACCACCTGCCCGACAGCGTATAGCCGCCCGGGGCGCGCCGGAGCCAGCATGGATATTTTCAATTCCAAAGTCGGGCTGATTTGCCCCCAATCGAGATTGAGGCCAATGGCAAAAGCCATGGCATCATCGAGCATGGCGGCAACATTGCCGCCCTGAATGCCGCCCCATTTATTGCATAATTTATCGCTCGCATTAAAAGCCATCTCGACCGTGCCGCCAGCCTTATCAACGGCCAATAATTCGAGCCCCAAATGGGCCGAGGTCGGCGATGGCTTGTCATGCGCCGCCTTGACATTGGGCGGCCAATTTTCGGCATTGGTTTCAAAATCATCGCGCGCCGCACCGAGGCTGGCGACATTAATGGCAGTGGCGTTCATGCAAGTCTCCCTAAACTGCCGAGAGACTAAGCCCGTGCCGGCGCACTGGCAAGCATCTCTTTGGCCTGCTAAACTTACGCCATGAGTGAACTCGTAAGCGATAGCGCCCGGCCGCAAGATGGTTTTCTTTTGCCGCCGCAATTTATCCTCAGCTTGGCGGTGCAAGCGGGCGATATTGACGATTTCAATCATGTCAATAATGTCGTTTATCTGGGCTGGATGGCGCGCACGGCGTGGGCCCATTCAAAATATTTAGGGTTTGATTTTGCCGCCTATCGCCAGCGCGATTGCGGCTTTGTGGTGACCCGCCATGAGATCGACTATAAGGCGGCAGCGTTGGCCAATGAGACCGTGCATATTGCCACTTGGGTGAGCGTGAATGATGGCCGCTTGCGCTTGCGGCGACGCTTTCAAATGCTGGCCGATGACGGGCGCGAATTGGCGCGCGGCCTCAGCGATTTTGCCGCCATGAAAATTTCCAATGGCCGCGCCATGCGCATGCACGCGGATTATGCGACCGGCTATCCGCCGGTGGCGGCGGCGGAGGCAGCGTTTCTTAGCGGCCAGAAACCGGCCATGGCTGATGACGCCCATTTAGGGCGCTGATTTATTGGGCCAGTGCGTAGCCCCCCTCCAGGGTCAATAGCAATGTTGCTTCCGACGGGTCGGCTTCAATCTTGCGGCGCAGCCTATAAATATGGGTTTCCAGCGTATGGGTCGAGACTTGCGCATTATAGCCCCATACCTCATGCAGCAGCGTGTCGCGCGCCACCGCTTGACCGTCGGCGCGGTGCAGAAATTTCAAAATATTGGTTTCTTTTTCGGTCAGGCGAATTTTCGCCGCGCCATTTTGCGGTTCCAATATTTTCAACCCGGGGCGGAACAGATAATCGCCAATGTGCAATTCCGCCGTCTCGGCTTGTTCATGGCTCCGCAATTGCGCGCGCATGCGGGCCAATAAAATACCGAAGCGGAAGGGCTTGGTGACATAATCATTGGCCCCCGCATCAAGGCCCAAATTCGTATCGGCCTCGCTGGCCGCACCGGTCAGCATAATAATCGGCGTGGTGACATTGTTTTTGCGGATAATTTTGCAGGTCTCGCGCCCGTCTTGATCGGGCAGGCCGACATCCAGCAAAATCAGGTCAAAGCCCTTATTGGCCGCATCAATCGCGGCGGCAGCGCTTTCGACATGGGATAATTCAAACTCATCATGCAGCGCCAATTGCTCGGCCAAAACCTCGGCCAAGGCGCCATCATCTTCAACCAGCAGGATTTTCTGCTTTACCGCCATCACACGCGCCCTCTTCATCGCTCACCCTTGCGAATTTGCCCAATAAAGCTGCACAAAACAAGCCCTTGCGAGAGATCGTAAAATGCCCGATTTTAAGCCGATGAAGAGCATTCTTGTCCGGCCAAGCGGCCCCGAAGCCCATCAGGGGATTTTGCATTTCGGCACGCATCGCAGCCGTTGCGCGCTTGGCTATGGCGGCGTTACCGCGCGCAAAAAAGAAGGGGACGGCAAAACCCCTTTGGGGCGTTTCGCCCTGCGTCGTATTTGGTTCCGCCCCGATCGCATCATGCATCCTGTCAGCATGCTGCCGACCGTCGAAATATCGCAGAAAAGCGGCTGGTGCGATGATGAACATCATGCCCTCTATAACCGCCCGGTCAGCCGTCCATGCGCCGCGCGACACGAATATTTATGGCGCCATGATCGGCTTTATGATGTGTTTTTCGAGCTTGGCATAAATGACGCGCCGCCCCAAAAGGGCAAAGGCAGTGCGCTTTTTCTGCATTTGCAGAAAAACAATTTCAACCCGACATTGGGCTGTATTGCGGTCAATTATGCGACTATGGGGTTTTTGTTGCGCCACGCCACGCCCGACACCCATATTGAAATTACCGAAAAATTTTAGCTGCAAGCCGCGTCAATCTCTGGCGCCGAAAAGCGCCGTGCCGACACGAATATGGGTCGCCCCGAGGGCCAGCGCCGTCTCAAAATCGCCTGACATGCCCATGGACAAATGAGCCAGCCCCAATTGCGCCGCCAGCTTGCCGAGCAGAACAAAATGCGCCGCCGCCGGCTCATCTTGAGGCGGCAGGCACATAAGCCCGTCAATGCGCAGGCCCAGCTCATCAGCGCAAAGCCTATGAAAAGCCGCTAGTTGAGACGGGGCAATGCCGGATTTTTGCGGCTCATCGCCGGTATTGACCTGGATGAACAGGCGCGGGAATCCGCTCTCTTGTCTCATCTCGGCCAGTTTGCGGGCTAATTTTTCGCGGTCCAAAGTTTGAATGACATCAAACAGGGCGACCGCCTCTTTTACCTTATTGCTCTGCAGCGGCCCGACCAAATGCAGCTCGACATCTTTATATTGCGCCCGCAAATCCGGCCATTTTTCCTTCGCCTCTTGCACGCGGTTTTCGCCAAAGCCGCGATGGCCTGCAGCCAATAGGGGGGCAATATCTTGCGCCGCCTTGGTTTTGGAAATGGCAATCAACTGCGCGGCATCCGGTGCCCGGTGATTGTCGCGCAAGGCCTGCGCCATGCGATGGCGCGTCTCGGCGAGACGGGGGGGAAGGTCGGCGTCAAACAAATCAGCACTCATAACTCTGTCTTGCCAGAGCGCAACGAAACAGCCAAGCTGAAAATTGTCACCCAGGGTCAAATCGACCGCCCGGAAAGGCTGGACAGCGTGCTGCAAGCGCCAAAAGTTTTTATGCTCAGCGATAGCCGGCGCCAATCCGATTGGCGGCGCAGCTTGGCACGCCAACCGCGCCATGTCGGGCTTGTGCTGCGCGACTATGACCATGATGCGCGCCACCAATTAGCCGCAAATATGGCAGCCTTTTGCCGCCAAGAAGGGCGCGCCTTTGCCATTGC
>RFZE01000094.1 GCA_009920875.1 Alphaproteobacteria bacterium
GGCCGCGAATTGAGCAATATTTTTGACCTGCGCGGCATGGCCGATATTGACGCCATGCAACCGCATTTCGTTAAAGGCAAAAGACTGGTGGTGGTCGGTGGCGGTTATATCGGGCTGGAAGCAGCCGCCGTAGCCGCTGATATGGGCATGAGCGTGCATGTGTTGGAAGCCGCGCCGCGCTTGTTGGCACGGGTTGCCGAGCCGGAAATCTCCGCCTTTTACACCCGCTTGCACAAAGACCACGGCGTGACTTTGGTAACTGAAAGCCAAATGACCGGCTTTGTCGGTGATGGCGCGGTGGCGGGCGTTGAAATGGCCGATGGCAGCATTATTGACGCTGATATCGTCATTACCGGCATTGGCATTTTGCCAAATGTCGAATTGGCCGAAGCGGCCGGATTAGATGTTGAGAATGGCATTGTCGTCAATGAGCTGGGGCAAACCAGCGACGCGGCTATTTTCGCCGCCGGTGATTGCACCGTGCACCCCAATGATTTACTGGGGCGCACCATGCGCTTGGAAAGCGTGCCCAATGCAATTGAGCAGGGTAAGGCCGTCGCTTCAGCCATTTGCGGTGCACCCAAGCCCTATCATCAAGTACCGTGGTTTTGGTCTGACCAATATGACGTGAAACTGCAAATAGCCGGGGTGCCGACGCAAATCGACAATAAGGTTTTGCGGGGTGATGACAGCACCAACAGTTTTGCTTGGTTCTACTTTACCGGCGACAAGCTGACCGGCGTCACCGCCGTTAACCGACCGGCCGAGTTTATGGCCGGACGCATGCTGATTGAGAAATCTTTAAAAGGCGACGTAACCGCTGACCCCGACAAACTGGCCGATGAGGATATGAAGCCGAAAGAGTGGCTGGCATGAAGCGCCTCGCCATCGCATTGGTCTGTGCCAGCCTGATGGTGGCGTGTGTGACCGGCGACAAAGATGGCATCACCTCGCTCGACGATCCGAAATTCATCAGCTGGTATAAAGCGGCAACGCCCTATGCGCGCACCGCCCTGTTCATCAGCCTATGCGCGGCGCAGGGCTTCAATAATGGCTCAATTGAAATCAATCTCTGCATATCAAACATGCGCCGCGATGCGCGCATTCGCGTTGAAGGCCGCTTGTGACCGCCCTGATTGAAGCAAGCTTGGCGCATTATGCCGAGCATCATGGCGACCCCTATGAAACAGCATTTGCCAAGCTATACGCCGCCGACCCGAATTATCAGGCGCTGTTCTTCCTTGATACGGATGAAGGCTTGCGGCGCAATATGATGCGCACCACGCTGGAGATTATCACCACCTATATCGACAATGCTTATGCCGCTGAAAACCTTGTTATCGGCGCGCGGCTTATTCACCTGACCTATGAAGTGACCGATGATTTCGATCTGTTTTTCCAAATCACCCGCGATGTGATTGCCGAGGGCTGCGCCGATATTTGGACACAAGACCACGCCAAAGCATGGAACGCCATGCTTAAAGATTTTGAGAAAGCACGGGTTTAGGCTATAAACACTCTAATAAAAACAACAGGACAGAAGCGATGAGCAGTTTGGCCTTTGTTACGCATAAATTCGTCACAGACTTGACTAAGGCAGGTTTGGACACCGGCATGGCTGAAGTGCTGGCCAATCATTATGCCTCCTTGATGGACGACCGTATTGCCACAAAGGATGACATTGAGTTTCTCCGCAAAGATATAGAGTCCATGGAGGAACGCCTAAACACGCGCATCATCGGCGCACAGCTGGAGAGCATTGTCGCCATTTGCGCCATGCTTGGTTCGCTCATGGTTATCTTACAGGGCTAACCCTAAAAAGCCGCTATCCCCGTAATGGCGCGGCCGAGAATGAGGGCGTGCACATCATGCGTGCCTTCATAAGTATTGACCGTCTCAAGGTTAATGGCGTGGCGCATCACGTGATATTCACCGGCAATGCCGTTGCCGCCATGCATATCGCGTGCTTGGCGCGCCACATCGAGCGCCTTGCCGACATTATTGCGCTTGACGATAGACACCATTTCCGGCGCGAAGCGGCCTTCATCCATCAGCCGCCCGACGCGCAAGCTGGCTTGATAGCCCAGCGCAATCTCCGACTGCATATCGGCCAGTTTCTTTTGGTAAAGCTGATTGGCGGCCAGTGGTTTATTGAACTGATGCCGCTCAAGGCCATAATCACGCGCCGCTTCTAAGCAGAACTCCGCCGCGCCCATCGCGCCCCAGCTAATGCCATAGCGCGCACGATTGAGGCAGGAAAACGGGCCTTTCAGACCTTCTACATCCGGCAATATGTTTTCTTCCGGCACGAAGACATCTTCCATCATAATCATGCCGGTGATAGAGGCGCGCAGCGACAGCTTGTTTTCAATTTTCGGCGCGCTCAACCCCTGCATGCCTTTTTCAAGAATGAAGCCCTTAATCTTGTCATCATGTTCGGCAGATTTTGCCCAAACGACAAACACATCGGCAATCGGGGCGTTGGAAATCCAAGTTTTGGAGCCGTTCAGCACAAAACCGCCATCGGCCTTTTTCGCATGGGTACGCATACCTGCCGGATCAGAACCGGCATCGGGTTCGGTGAGGCCGAAACAGCCGATATATTCGCCGCTGGCCAGCTTGGGCAGATATTTCTGCTTCTGCTCTTCCGAACCGAATGTGTTGATCGGGTGCATGACCAAGGAAGACTGCACCGACATCATGGAGCGATAACCGCTATCGACGGCTTCCACTTCGCGCGCCACCAAGCCATAAGAAACATAAGATGCCCCCGCCCCGCCATATTCCGGCTTAATGGTGACACCCAACAGACCTTGCGCGCCCATCTCGGTAAAGATTTCCGGCGCATCGGATTCGTTGATGAACATATCGGTGACGCGCGGTAATAGATTTTCCCGCGCATAGGCGCGTGCGCTATCGGCAATCATACGCTCTTCTTCTGTCAGTTGCTCACTGAGCAGGAACGGGTCTTCGGCGTTAAATTTTGCAATCTTTTCCATTGCTGAACTATCTCACATTCGCATCGGTTCGGACAAAGAAAAAACCCGTATGCATCACAATGGCGCATACGGGCTTTTCCCCCTCCAGAAAGGTTTTATTTCTTGATAATGCCGGCCAGCATTTTGCGTGTTTTCTCGCCATATGGCGGACGCAGCGCGCCGGCAGCAAATTCAAACGGCGACTGACGGAAAACCGTCTTGGCATGGCTGAAATTGATAAAGCCTTCATGGCCGTGATAAGCGCCCGTGCCCGACGGGCCAACGCCGCCAAACGGCGCATCGTCTTGCATGATATGCGTAATCACGTCATTCACCGTCACACCGCCCGAAGTGGTGGAATTGATGACTTTATTTTCTTCAGCCTTATTGTCGCCGAAATAATACAGACCCAGCGGGCGGTCATGGTCATTGACATAACCAATCGCTTCATCGGTAGATTTGTAAGATTTGACCGGCAAAATCGGGCCGAAAATTTCTTCCTGCATGACTTTCGTATCTTCGCCCGGCTCGACAATAATGGTCGGCGGGATTTTGTGATGCGGCTGCTGCGAGAAATCCTCATTGGCCGGATTAATCTCAACAATCTTGGCACCCTTCGCACGGGCATCGTCCAAATAGCCTTGCAGACGGTCATAATGCCGCTGATTGACCACTGATGTGTAATCAGGATTGTCTTTCAGCGTCGGGAACATGGTTTCCACCGCGTCAGATGCCTCCGCGACAAACTCATCAACCTTGCCTTCCGGTACCATGACATAATCAGGTGCGAGACAGATTTGACCGGCATTCAAAGTCTTGCCTGTCATCACACGAGCCGCAGTTTTTTTGAAGTCGGCGCTATCTGAGACAATCACCGGCGACTTCCCGCCCAATTCAAGCGTCACCGGCGTCAGGTTCTCGGCAGCTGCCCGCATGATATGCGAGGCAATGGCCGTCGCGCCGGTGAACAGCAAATGGTCAAACGGCTGCTTGGCAAAAGCGGCACCGGTTTCCGGCCCACCCAGAACGACTGCAACATCGCTTTCATCATAATATTTCTCACACAATTCTTTGGTCAAAATCGCGCTTTGCACGGTAAATTCTGACGGTTTGATGATGGTGCGGTTGCCGGCTGCGAAAATCGAGCCCATCGGGCCGAAACACAGATTGAACGGGAAATTCCACGGCACAACATTGCCGACACAGCCGAGCGGCTGATATTCTACCCGCGTGCTGGCACCCAGCAGACCGAGCGGGAACATGGAATGGCGCTTGGAGGCTTTCATCCATTTGCGCACATTTTTCTTGGCGTACTTTAGCGCTCCCAGCGTGCCGCCGACATCCGTCGCCAGCGTGCCTTCGGGGCTGCGATTGCCGAAATCGGCCATCAACGCATCAACCATGGCATCGCCATTGTCGACAATCAGCGCAATTGTGCGGTCAATCAAATCAATGCGGCGCTCCGCCGTCATTGGGCCTTCGGCAATATGCGCTGCTTTTTGCATATCAACCAGACGCCGAATATCGGCCTCTGATGTTTCAGGCAATTCCTGCATCGTTTCTGCTGCACTCATGGTGTCCTCCCAAAAAACCTGCGGAAAGTAAATCAGATAATGTCGCACTTGCCAATAGGGCGATTGCCAGTATGGTAATTGCCAAAGGGAGAGCAAATGAGTGATGTAATCGAGAAAGAGCTGAGTGATAGCGGAGTGCTGACCATACGCATGAACCGCCCCGATGTTCTTAACAGCCTGAACAGCGACATTGTTTTTGCAATGATTGATGCGCTGAACGAGGCAGCAAGCGATGACGCTGTGCGCGCCATTGTATTGACAGGTAATGGCCGTGGCTTTTGTGCCGGTGCTGACCTTGCGGGCGGTAATTGGCCGTCCGAAGAAGGCATGTCGCCGGGCGATATTACCGCCAATTCTATGGAAATCGGCTTCAATCCGCTGGTGCGCGCTGTTGTCGACAGCCCCAAGCCGGTTGTCACCGCGATTAACGGCATAGCCGCCGGTGGTGGCGTTGGCCTCGCCTTATCCGGTGATTTGGTGCTGGCCGCAGAAAGCGCCAAATTCCGCCTCGTATTCGCGCCACAGCTGGGCATTATCCCCGATGTTGGCGCAAGCTGGCTGGTGCCGAATTTGGTCGGGCGCGCCCGCGCCAATGGACTGGCCTTATTGGGCGATAATTTAGATGCCGCCACGGCGCTGGAATGGGGCATGGTATGGGAAGTGCATCCCGATGACCAATTACTCGCCAATGCGCAAGAATATGCCGAACGCATGGCGCAAAGCTCCATTACCGGCATCAAGGCTACGGTGCGTGCGCATGATAAAGCCATGTTGCAATCGCTGCATGACCAGCTTGACTTTGAGAAAGAAGAGCAGCGTCATTATACCAATCAGCCGGTTTTCTTTGAAGGCGTGAAAGCCTTTATTGAAAAACGCAAACCGAATTTCCGCGAGATTGAAGCCGAAATGGCAAAATCCGCGAACGACAAGCAAGTGAGGAAGCCATGAATTTTGAATATGATTTATTGAAGCTGGATATTGAAAACAATATTGCCACGCTGACTTTTAACGACCCCGATGCGCTGAATGCGATGAGCGCGCCCATGCTGTCATCAATGGATTTGGCGCTCGACGAAATTGAAAACCCCGATAATGGCGTGCGCGCCTTGATTGTGACCGGTGCCGGTCGCGGTTTTTGTGCCGGTGCCAATGTGGCGCGCATGGATGGCGATGGCGGCGAAAAACGCAATCGGCCAAACGATGCGGGTGAAGGGCTGGAAAAAATCTATCACCCGC
>RFZE01000095.1 GCA_009920875.1 Alphaproteobacteria bacterium
TTGGCAAGGGTGAATTTTTCAAGTTTCTCGCCTTTGTGGCGCACCAGCCGTGTCGGCAGCGGGTCGCCATTGGCTGATTTGAATTCCGTTTCGACCGACCAATATTCGCGAGGGTTAAACGCTTCAATTTCTAATTCGCGTTGGCAAATCAAGCGCAGCGCCACCGATTGCACGCGACCGGCTGAACGCGAGCCCGGCAATTTGCGCCACAAAACAGGCGATAGGTTAAAACCGACCAGATAATCGAGCGCGCGGCGTGCCAAATAGGCATCGACCAGCTTTTCATCAATTTCGCGCGGTTTCGTCATTGCCTCGAGCACGGCACTTTTGGTGATGGCGTTAAACACGACGCGGCTGACGGGTTTATCGCCAAGCACTTTCTTTTTGCGCAATACTTCCAGCACATGCCAGCTAATCGCTTCGCCTTCGCGGTCGGGGTCAGTGGCTAGCACCAGCGAGTCAGCGTCTTTAACTGCTTTGGCAATCTCGCTCAGACGCTTGCGCGCATCGCCATGTTCTTCCCAAGACATGGCGAAATCATTATCGGGGTCAACCGAGCCGTTTTTTTCCGGCAAATCGCGCACATGGCCGAAGCTCGCCAGAACCGTAAAGTCCGAGCCGAGATATTTATTGATGGTTTTCGCCTTGGCGGGCGATTCAACAATAACGACCTGCATAAAAATGCCTCAAATTATGTTTCGGGCGCATCATATGGTCGAAATGGCGCGCGATGTCAAATCGCCGCATTTTTTAGCAATTGAAATCAAGCTGATTTTGCCGCCCGATTCTTGGTCCAACGGCAAGCTCATTTTCTTTTACGGTTGCAACCCTCTTTTATACCCAACCACTTTATTTGTTTTTTCGTTAGGCAGTGTATCTACCTGCCGATTTTCGGTTCCGTTCCGGCGCGCAGCCGCGCAATGTTTTCCCGATGCGCCCATAAGGACAGCGCCACCATGAACGCCACGAATACTGCGGTATCGCTCTCCCCGAGTAAGGCAAGAAACGGTACAGTCAATATCAAAGCGATAATGGCAGAAAGTGACGACGTGCGGAAAACCAGCGCGACAAGCACCCATACGGCAAGGAACATCAGGCCGGTTAAGGGCGACATGATGAGAATGGCGCCGATGAAAACGGCCACGCCTTTACCGCCTTTGAAATCAAGCCAGACAGGAAATAGATGCCCGATAAAAGCAGCCAGTCCGGCCACATAGGCGGCGGTATCGCTGCCCATGCGCCATATCAACGCAACCGCGAGACCGCCTTTCACCGCATCGGCAATTAGCGTTGCTAGAGCCAAAACTTTGCTGCCCGACCGCAACACATTGGTCGCGCCGATATTCCCCGAGCCGATGTCACGAATATCGCCCTTGCCGCCCAAGCGGGTGAACAACAAGCCGAACGGAATCGAGCCGAGCAAATAACCAAAAGCGGCGCCCAGAATAATAATCATCGGTTCACTCATAATATCCCCCCAGATACGACTTAACGTTCAAAAACGGCCTTTCCGCCGACGTAACAGGCCAAGACTTGGCCCTGAACTTTTCTTTTGTCGATAGCAGCATTTTGCGACTTGGAGCGCAAGGTGTCGGCATCAACAACCCACGGCGCATCGAGGTCAGCAAGGGCGAAATCAGCCGCCGCGCCGACGCTCAGCGTGCCGCCGCCCAGACCTAATAGCGCGGCTGGGCGCGCCGTCACGCAATCCAGCAAGCGGTCAAGCGGCACGCCGTCTGCATGGTAGAGGCTCAGCACACCGGCCAGCAGGGTTTCGACGCCGACCGTGCCATAGGCGGCTTGCGCGAAAGGCTGGCGCTTGGCTTCCTCATTTTGCGGATTATGGCCGGACACCACGACATCAATCGTGCCGTCTGCGACACCCGCAATAAGCGCGAGGCGGTCTTCTTCGCGCCGCAAGGGCGGCGATAATTTGGCGAAGGTTCGGTAATTTTCGACATCATTTTGATTGAGCATCAAATGGGTGGCCGATACGCCACATGAAACCGGCAGGCCGCGCTTTTTGGCGGCGCGCACCGTCTCAACACTGTCGGCAGCAGAAATTTGCGCAATGTGATAGCGCGCGCCGGTTAATTCAACGAGGCGCAAATCGCGATCAATCATTGCCGTTTCGGCAGCGACGGGAATTCCCGCCAGCCCCAGCCGCGTCGCCATTTCGCTTTCATGCATGACACCGGCGCTTTGCAAATCTTGGTCCATCGCGTGCTGTACAATCAGCGCGTCAAACGTGCCGGCATAGGAAAGCGCGCGGCGCATGGTCAGCGCGTTCATCACGGCGCGGTCGCCATCGGTAAAGGCGACGGCACCGGCTTCGCTGAGCAGACCGATTTCGGTCATGCTCTTGCCTGCACAGCCTTTGGTCAAAGCGGCCATCGGATGCACACGCACAATTGCCGTGTCACGGGCGCGCCGTGAGATAAAGTCAACAAGTGCCGCGTCATCAATCACCGGATTGGTATTCGGCATGGTTATCACGGTCGTTACGCCACCCGCCGCCGCCGCCTGCGAGGCAGTGGCCAGGGTTTCGCGATATTCCTCGCCTGGTTCACCGGTAAACACCTGCATATCGACAAGACCGGGCAATATGGCCATGCCATTGCAGTCATGGCTTTTCATTTTTTCGGGCACTTTGGCGTTTTTGCCGATGGCGCTGATTTTTCCTTTTTCGACAACCAGCGTGCCGAGCTCATCCAAGCCATTGGCCGGGTCAATCAGACGTGCATTGGAAAAGGCTATATTCATTGCGCGCCTCCCGTCCCATTGGGCAGATTGGCGGCTAGCGCTTCCAGCACTGCCATGCGCACGGCGACGCCCATTTCCACTTGGTCGCGAATAAGGCTGCGCTCAGGGTCATCGGCCACAGCACTGTCAATCTCGACACCGCGATTCATCGGGCCGGGATGCATGACCAGCGCGTCCGGTTTGGCATAGCCCAGCTTTTCGCGGTCGAGGCCGTAAAGACGATAATATTCGCGCACGGAAGGAATAAGGGCGCCTTCCATGCGTTCATTTTGGATGCGCAGCATCATCACAATGTCGCAGCCTTCTAGTCCGGCTTTCATATCGGTAAACACATGCGCGCCAAGTTGTTCAGCGCCGACCGGCAGCAGGGTTTGCGGGCCGATGAGATGCACTTGCGCGCCCATAGCATTGAGCAGCAGCAGGTTGGAGCGCGCCACGCGGCTATGGGTAATGTCGCCGCAAATGGCGACGCGAAGCCCTTGCAGCTTGCCGAGGCGGCGGCGAATGGTCAGCGCGTCGAGCAATGCTTGCGTCGGATGTTCATGCGCTCCGTCACCGGCGTTCAAAACCGCGCAGGACGTTTTTTGCGCCAGTAATTCCACCGCGCCGCTATCGCCATGCCGCACCACCAAAAGGTCGGGGTTCATGGCGTTCAGCGTCACGGCGGTATCAAGCAACGTCTCGCCCTTATTCACGGCGGAGGTTTTGACCGCCATATTCATCACATCGGCACCAAGACGTTTACCGGCCAGCTCAAAAGAGCTTTGCGTTCTTGTTGAGCTTTCAAAAAATAAATTGATTTGTGTGCGTCCGCGCAGCACGGAAGTCTTTTTGTCAATTTGCCGATTTTGTTCGACATAGCTGTCGGACAGGTCAAGCAGATAGGTGATTTCGGAAACAGACAGCCCGTCGATCCCCAGAAGGTCGCGGTGGGCGAAAGCACCTTTGATTTCCGTCGCTGTCATTAAAATCCGAGTATATACAGAGGGGCGCGAGTCGGGGCAAGTCAAAACCGCCAGTTGAGATTAATTTTTCCGTTCGCCTCAATATCATTGGCATTCAGCACGGCCTTTTATTTTTCTTAACCCTATTCTAGCAGAATAGTGATGGCAGCTAGACCCTAGACGCCGTAATGCGCGTCTATCGCGCCTTGCAGAATAAAGGCAGCGGCCATTTTATCGACAACTTCGGCCCGTTTGGCACGGCTGGTATCGGCCTCCAGCAAGGTACGCTCCACTGCCGTCGTGGACAGCCGCTCATCCCATAACAAAACGGGAAGGGTAGGGAAGTCGGGCAGATTTTCGAGATTGCGCAAAAAAGCGCGCGTCGCTTGCACGCGCGGGCCTTCGCTGCCATCCATATTAAGCGGCAAGCCCAAAACCAGCCCGCCGACATGTTCGGCTGCAATAATGTCGGCCAAAGCGGCGGCATCAAGGCCGAATTTCTTGCGTCGTATTGTGTAAAAAGGGGTGGCGATTTTATGGTCGCTATCGCCCAAAGCGAGGCCGATGGTCTTGCTGCCCAAATCCAGCCCCATCAGGCGTTGCCCGCTTTCCAATGCGCTTATCAACACGCTGGGGGTTTCAACCATTTGCATAATGATTGAATAGCACGGGTTTTGGCGAAAGTCATATTGCGCGGCGGCACGGCGTTTGCTAGTTTCCGGCCAAATTCCAATAAAGGCGATTAAATGTCAGTTGATGAAAATATGGTGCGCCGCATCGCCAATCTTGCTCGTATCGGGGTGAGCGATGACGACGTGCCGGGGCTTGCCAAAGAGCTGAGTGCCATTCTCGGTTTTGTCGAACAGCTTTCCGAGCTTGATACGGATGGGGTGAAACCCTTAACCAGTGCGGTGGAAGATAAAATCCGTGGCCGCGACGATGTCGTGACCGATGGCGGCTACGCTGAGGACGTGCTGGCCAATGCGCCTGAAAAAGACGATGAATATTTCGCCGTGCCGAAGGTGGTTGAATAATGGCCGATTTGACCGAACTCAATTTGGCAGAAGCGCGCGACCGGCTGGCCAAGAAAGAATTCTCCGCCGTTGAATTGACCGAAGCGCATATGGCGCGCGTGTCCGCGTCTTCTGCGCTCAATGCTTATGTGTTGGAAACGCCTGAAAAGGCGCTCGAAATGGCGGCTGAAAGCGACAAGAAGATTGCCGCCGGTGAGGCGCGGCCTTTGGAAGGTCTGCCGATTGGTGTGAAAGATTTGTTCTGCACCAAAGGCGTGCGCACAACCGCGTGCTCCAATATTTTGGGCGACTTCACCCCGCCTTATGAAAGCACGGTGACGCAAAACCTCTGGGGCGATGGCGCGGTGATGCTCGGCAAGCTGAATAATGACGAGTTCGCCATGGGCTCCTCAAACGAAACCTCGCGCTTTGGGCCGGTGGTCAATCCGTGGAAGGCCAATGGCACAGAGCTTGTGCCGGGCGGTTCTTCGGGCGGGTCTTCCGCCGCCGTTGCGGCGCGCCTCGGTATCGCCGCCACCGCCACAGATACGGGCGGCTCCATTCGCCAGCCTGCCGCCTTTACCGGCACAGTGGGCTTGAAGCCGACTTATGGCCGATGCTCGCGTTGGGGCATTGTTGCTTTTGCCTCATCGCTCGACCAAGCAGGGCCGATTACCCATACGGTGCGCGACGCGGCGATGATGCTGACCAGCATGGCCTCTTTCGACAAGCGCGACACGACCAGCGTTGAGCGCGATGTGCCTGATTATGAAGCGGCGCTGACCGGCGACATAAAAGGGCTGCGCGTCGGTATTCCGCAAGAATATCGCGTCGATAATATGCCTGCCGAGATTGAAAAATTGTGGCAGCAGGGCATTGATTGGCTGAAAGCGGCAGGGGCGGAGATTGTCGATGTGTCACTGCCGCATACCAAATATGCGCTGCCTGCTTATTACATTATCGCGCCTGCCGAAGCGTCCTCTAATTTGGCGCGCTATGACGGCGTGCGCTATGGAGCGCGGCAAAACGGCGTCGATATTGA
>RFZE01000096.1 GCA_009920875.1 Alphaproteobacteria bacterium
GAATTTAATGACAGCGCATGGCGACCATAGGAGCCATAGGCCAAATCGGCGCTGGTGCCGCTTTCATCGAGCGGCGCGGAGATGAAGTTAATGAGCCCATGCACCGCATTGGAGCCGTAAAGCGCCGAGCCGGGCCCGCGCACCACCTCCACCGAACCGTCGGCTTGCGGCATGGCATCCATTAATGCGTTGACATTGGCAAAGCCGGGCGCGCGCATGGCAATGCCGTCTTCCAAATAAAGAAATGAACCGGCGCCGGCACCGCCGACCAAAACCGGCGAGCGAATGGCGGTCAAATGTTCTTGCCCGCTGCCGCGATGAATATGCACACCGGGCGCGCGATTGAGCATTTCCACGGGAAACAGATTGACGGTTTCGGACGGGTCAATAGTCGCAATATTACCGGCATTGTCGATACGAAGGCTGTCCGACCGTGTGGTCGTGACAATCACTTCATCAATCACTGCGGTTTGCGCCGAAGCGGCCGAGCCGAAAGCCGTCGCGCCCAGCATGGTCGCTGCCAGTAAAAATTTTGTCGATTTTCCGAGAATTACCATGTCTGCCTCCCAAAAGGGCTAGGCAGTGCCCAGCCGTAATAAATCCAAAACCCTTACCAAGCCGATTGGCAGCCCTTGCTCGCAAACAAATAAGCACTGGATTTTGCTCTCCTGCATCAAGCTTAGGGCTTCTGCGGTTAATTTGTCACCGCCAATTGTCTGGGGTTTGGTGGTCATAATGTCGCTGACGGTTTTGGTCAAAAGATCATCGGCCATATGGCGGCGCAAATCACCATCGGTAACAATGCCGATCAGTTTGCCCTTATCGTCCGTAATGCCGAGGCAACCGAAGCCTTTTTCGGTCATCACCACAATCGCCTCATCCATTTTCATCGCCCCGTCAATCAAAGGCAGGGCCTCGCCCTGATGCATGACATCGGCAATGCGGCTGAGGCTGGCGCCGAGCTTGCCGCCGGGGTGGAAGTTTTTGAAATCGGCGGCAGAAAAATTGCGCCGCTCCAATAGGGCGACAGCCAGCGCGTCACCCAAAGCCAATTGCATGGTGGTCGAGGTGGTCGGTGCCAAGCCATTGGGGCAGGCCTCTTCGGCTTTCGGCAAGGTCAGGCAAATCGTAGCGGCTTTGCCGAGCAGGCTGTCAGCCCCCGAGGTAATGGCAATGAGCGGAATTTTGAAGCGCGTGGTGTAATTCAACAGGCTCGCCAGCTCTTGCGTGCCGCCCGACCAGCTTAAAGCCAGCACCACATCATCTTGGGTAATCATGCCCAAATCGCCATGGCTGGCTTCTGCCGGATGGACGAAAGAGGCCGGCGTGCCGGTCGAGGCCATAGTGGCGGCGATTTTATTGCCGATATGGCCGCTTTTGCCCATGCCCGAGACAATCACGCGGCCCTGCGCTGCCTCCAAAACATCAACCGCTTGGACAAAATTATCGCCCAATGCGTCGGCCAGCTGCGTTAGCCCCGCCGCTTCAGCGGTCAGCGTATTGCGGGCAGAAGTGAGTGCGTCATGCGCCATCAAAAACTCCGAAAAATAAATCTCGGCTATATATGCCCGAATTTGCCGATTAGTCCAATAATTGACGCAAGCGTTGTTTTAGCGCGTCGCCGCCCTCGGCCAGCGCAAAGGCCAAATTGGCCTCCAAAAAGCCGTCGCGATTGCCGCAATCATAGCGCGTGCCGGCAAAGCGGAAGCCGTGCATCGGCACTTGGCCGATAAGCTCGGCCATGGCGTCGGTGATTTGAATTTCCCCGCCCGCCCCTTTTTTGAAGGCCGATAGCGTATCCATGATTTTCGCGTCGAGAATATAGCGCCCGATAATCGCCAATGTTGAGGGCGCGTCTTCAGGCGCGGGTTTTTCGACCAGCCCCCTAACTTCGACCAAATCGCCGGTCTCCGCCCCCGGGTCGAGCACGCCATAGCGATAAGTCTCTTCCGCCGGAACATTTTCAACCGCCACCAAATTGCCGCCAACGGTCTCATATTGCGCCGCCATTTGTGCCAAACAGCCGGTTTGGTGCTGCACCATATCATCGGGCAAAATCACGGCGAAAGGTTTGTCGCCGGTCGCTTCGTGGGCGCACCAAATGGCATGACCGAGCCCCAAAGGTTCGTCTTGAAAGATTTCGATTATCTCTGCATTTTCCGGCAGACCGGCTTTTAACAGGGCCAATTCGCGGTTTTTGCCACGCGCCTCAAGCATTTCTTGGTAATGGGGTGCGTCACCGAAATGGCTCATAATGGCACCTTTTTCAGCTGCGGTGACAAATACAAAGCGGGTGCAACCGGCTGCTGCCGCCTCTTCAACCGCCCATTGGATGAGCGGCTTGTCAACGACCGGCAACATTTCCTTCGGCACCGCTTTGGTGGCAGGTAAAAACCGTGTGCCCATACCGGCAACGGGGAAAACAACAGTGTCAATTTTTTGTGACATTTTAAGCCTCTTTGGGAGCAGATGCTTGCAGCGCTATGAATCGTCGATAGAGTGACCAATGCATGACCTTTGGTCAAGTGACACATAGGGGATTTTAACGGAGAATATGGTGCTGCGCGCTTTTGCCCTATCTATATTGCTGCTTTTGCCAGCCCTGCCTGAACCGGCGGTGGCAGATGAGCGTGCCTTTAAGGCCTTTATCAAGGAGATAAAGCAAGAAGCAAAAAAAGACGGTATTGCGCGCAAGCATCTCAAGGCGTTGGATAGGCTGACCCCCGACCCTGAAGTGCAGCGCTTGGCGGCGCGCCAGCCCGAATATGTCAAACCCATATGGGCTTATTTGACCCATATGGTGACCGAGGAAAGGCTGCGCTTGGGGCGCAAGGAATTACAAAGCCGCGAGGCATTTCTGGACGGCTTGGAAGAAAAATATGGCGTGCCGCGCGGCATTCTCATCGCCATTTGGGGGGTTGAGACCAATTATGGCGGCAATAAGGGCAGTTTTTCCGTGCTGCGCTCGCTCGCCACTTTGGGTTATCAGGGCAAGCGCGCCGATTTCGGGCGTCAGCAATTGCTCTATGCGCTGCGCATTTTGCAATCGGGTGATGTCACGCTGGCCGACTTCAAGGGCAGCTGGGCCGGTGCCATGGGGCATACGCAATTTATCCCGACCACTTATGCCGATTATGCGGCTGACGGCACGGGCGATGGCATTAAAAATATTTGGACCGAGCCGCGCGATGCGCTGGCTTCCAGCGCCTATTATTTAAAGCGCATGGGCTGGCAAAAAGGGCTGGCATGGGGTTTTGAAGTCAGCGTGCCGAGTGATTTCAACTTTGCCGAAGCGCGCATCAAAAATACCAAAACGCCGGCCTATTGGCGCGATAAGGGCGTCACCGCCATAGGCCGCGATATTGACGATGATTTGGGCGAGGTATCGATTTTCGCGCCGGCCGGATTGCGCGGGCCGGTGTTTATGCTGACCAAAAACTTTCGCGTGCTACTGCGCTATAATACGGCACCGGCCTATGCGCTGGCGGTCGGCCATTTGAGCCAGCGTTTTTTCGGTGCCGCCCCGTTTGCGCGCGACTGGCCGCAAGCCGACCGCCCGCTTCTGCCTGAGGAAATTGCCGAATTGCAACGCCGCTTGCGCAAGGCCGGATATGATACGGGCGATATTGATGGCGTATTGGGGCGGCAAACCATTGCCGCCGTGCGCGACTATCAAAAAGACCGCGGACTGGCCGCAGACGGCTTTGCCACGCCCGGCCTGTTGGAGCTATTGGCGCGATAAAACTCGCTTTGGCAGGTTTTTGTGTTACATATTTTCGCAAAGAGGCACAAATATGAGTAAGCAAAAAACGGCGCGCAGCGCGATTGAAGCTTTAATGGCGGGCTATGAAAAGCTCGGCTATGTCAGCGATGAGCAAATCGCCACCGCGCTTTATCTGGCGCAGAAGCTGGAAAAACCGCTTTTGGTGGAAGGCCCGCCCGGGGTCGGCAAAACCGAATTGGCGAAAGCAACGGCGGAATATCTCGGCCTTAATATGATACGGCTGCAATGCTATGAAGGCCTTGACGAAGGCAAAGCGCTTTATGAATGGCAATATGGCAAGCAATTGCTTTACACGCAGGTGTTGAAAGAAAAACTCGGCGATGTGATGCAAGGCGCGGAGACGCTGGACGAGTCGATGACGCGGCTGGGCGGTTTTGAAGATGTGTTTTTCTCCGAGCAGTTTTTGCAAACGCGGCCTTTGCTGGAAGCTTTGCGGGCCGATGACGGCATTGTGCTGCTGATTGATGAGATTGATAAATCGGATGATGAGTTTGAGGCGTTCTTGCTGGAAATCCTGTCCGATTATCAAATCTCCATTCCTGAATTGGGCACGGTGAAAGCGAAAAAGCCGCCGCTTGTATTCCTGACCTCAAACAATACGCGCGAGATTGGCGATGCGCTGAAGCGGCGTTGTTTGCATCTTTATATTCCGTTTCCCGATGCCGAGCGCGAAAACACGATTTTGCAGGCGCGCGTGCCCGAGCTTGATGACGGCTTGCGCGCCAATGTGGTGAATTTCGTGCAAGCGGTGCGCGATATGGATTTGAAAAAGCCGCCGGCGGTCAGCGAGACCATTGATTGGGCGCGCACGGTTGTGCTTTTGAACATGAATGTGTTGGAAGCCGATTTTGTCAAAAACACGCTCAATGTGCTGCTCAAATTCAAATCCGATATTGAAAATGTCGAAAGCGACTTGCCGCGCCTGATGCGAGAAAGCCAATCTCCTGAGGCGGCAGCCGAATAGGTGCGGCGATGATTGCCGATTTCGTCAGAATTTTACGCGCCGCCGATATTCGTGTGTCACCGGCCGAAACGCTGGATGCGGCGGAAATTTTCGACACAATCGGCTTTGACGATCGCAATATTCTGAAACATGCGCTGGGCCAGACATTGGCCAAAACCGAAACGGAAAAACTGGCTTTTGACGAAGCCTTTGAAAGCTATTTCCGCCTGCCCGAAGAAACCCCGCCGCCAATGGCGGCGGCGCAAGAAGAGGGCGAGAGCGATGATAAGTCGGCGGAACAAAATTCCGGCGAGGGGCAAGCTCAAGAAGCGGTGCAAGAGGGCAATCCGGAAGGCGGGCAAGAGGGCGGTGCGCCGAGCGACAGCGCCAATCAGAGCCTGTCCGAAATGCTGGAAAATAATGATATGGCGGCCTTGCAAGCGGCGATGCAGCAAGCGGCCACCGAGGCCGGTCTCGCCAATGCCAAGCTGTTTACCCAGCAAGGCATGTTTTCACGCCGCATTATGGAAGCCATGGGGCTGGCCGAGTTGGAAGCGCGCATAAGGCAAATGAATGAGGGCGGCGAAACGCAAGAAGCCGACAAATTGCGCGAAGGCCGCGCCCGCCTGTTTGACGCGGTGCAGGATTTTGTCGAACGGCAAATCGCCATGCGCACCAAAAATGCCGGTCGGCTGTTGCGCGAAGATGCGCTGTCGCGCATTCGCCTGTCCAATCTCGATAAATCGGATATGAAAATTATGCGCGAGCTTATTCGCAAGCTGGCCAAGCGCTTGGCTTCACGCCATTCGCGGCGGCGCAAAAAAGCGCAGCGCGGCGTGTTGGATATTCGCCGCACCATGCGCGCCAATGTCGCTTATGACGGCAAGCTGTTCAATCTCGCTTTTCGGCGCGTCAAGGTCGAGCGCCCCAAGCTGATTGTGCTGTGCGATGTGTCGGGCTCGGTGGCGGCCGTGTCGCGCTTTTTTCTGATGTTTCTTTATAGC
>RFZE01000097.1 GCA_009920875.1 Alphaproteobacteria bacterium
CCGCCGAGCCGCTTTCTTCCAGTGCCAGCAAAAACGCATGGCGCAAAAACGGGTTGTAAATTTGGCTGTCCGGATTGGCGCAAACGTCCCAATCTTCTGCCCCCACGGCAGCGAGGCTTGAAATCACCTTAAGCTGAACCGCCGGTGCGTCACTCATCCGGCGACCTCAATCACCGCATCAATCTCCACAGCCCAATTCATCGGCAGGCTGGCGACGCCGACCGCAATGCGCGAATGCACGCCGCGCTCGGCGAATAAATCATGCATCAGTTCTGACGCGCCGTTAATCACCGCAGGCTGATGGGTGAAGTCGGGCGTTGAATTGACAAAACCGTTGAGGCGAACAATCCGCACCAGCCGGTCAAAGTCACCATTCAGCGCAGCTTTCAACTGCGCAACAATGTTCAGTCCGGCCATTTGTGCCGCGCGCGTGCCGTCTTCAATCTCCAAGCCATCGCCCAAGCGCCCCGCCACCACGGCACCGCTGGCACCTATGGGGCCTTGCCCTGAGACCATCAGCAGATTGCCGGTTTGCACATAGGGCACGTAAGCGCCCAAAGGCGCTTTTGCCTCAGGCAAAGTCAGGCCGTGTCGGTCAAGAATTTGGTCGATGGTGCTCATATCTGTCTCATCTTCAATTTAGGGCATTCAGCCATATAAGCTAACGCGGCATTTCGTGACATTAAAGGCTGCGCCCCTTTTTTATGCTGCCATCGCCGAATTTGTCGCGCAGATTGTCCATCGCCTGTTCCGCCGCTTTGCGTCGTGCCTTATCCGGATCGGCCAAATCGGGCGGGTCGGCCAATTGCGCATCAACCAGTCCGGAAACACCAATCCCGATAAGGCGAAATTTCTGCCCCGGATGCTCGGCCAACACTTGCCGCAAAAGTTGACCGCCTTTTTCAAACATCACATCGGCCAATTGCGTCGGGTCGGGCAGGGAGACATTGCGCGTCAGTGATGACAATCGGTCGGCCTTCATTTTCAACACCACGGTCTTGCCCGCCACGCCTTTGGCTTTGCAGCGTTTGGCGGTTTTTTCGCTAAGCCACCAGAGATGTTTTTCCAATGCTTTCACATCGCTTAAATCTTCATTGAAAGTGGTTTCGCTGGAAATGGATTTGGCGGCCGTGCTCGGCACGATTTTGCGACTGTCTTGCCCGCGCGCCAGTCGCGCCAGCCGCAAGCCCATTGAGTCATAGCGTTTTACCAATTCGGCTTCGTCGATTTTCTGCAATTGCGCCACGTGCCGAATGCCGTCGCGCGCCAGCTTGGCTTGCATGGCCTTACCGACACCCCAAATGGCGCTGACCGGTAATGTAGCCAAGAAGTCGAGAGTCTCGGCCTCGCCAATGACGGAAAAGCCGCGTGGTTTGTTGAGGTCGGAGGCCAGCTTGGCGAGGAATTTATTGTGGCTCAGGCCGATGGAAACGGTAATGCCGATTTCTTTCTCAATGCGATTGGTCAGTTTCATCAAGCTGAGGGCCGGTGCGCCGCCATGCAGCCGTTCTGTGCCGCGCAAATCCATAAACGCTTCGTCAATCGATAGCGGTTCGACCAATGGCGTCAGTTCGCGCATCAAATCACGCACCTCGCGCCCGACACGGCCATATTTCTCCATATCGGGCTTGATGATGACCGCATCGGGGCAGGCTTTGGTTGCCTTGAACATGGGCATGGCGGAGTGCACGCCGTGAATGCGCGCAATATAGCAGCAAGTGGACACGACACCGCGCCGCCCACCGCCGATAATCACCGGCTTGTCGTCCAATTCAGGATTATCGCGCTTTTCGACCGCGGCATAAAACGCATCGCAATCGAGATGCGCCACACCAAGCTGCATCAGCTCGCTATGGCGCACAAGGCGCGGCGAGTGGCAAGACGGGCAGCGCAACGCATCTTCGGCGCTCAGAGTGCAAGGCTGCACGCAATCGCGGCATAATGCCGTGAGCGGCTCATCTATGGGCGTTGATTTTTCCCGTAATCCAGTCATGCACCTCGCCCCAAACATCAATGCGGGCAGTGGCGCCGTCGGCTTTGCCAATCAGCTTTTGCAGACGCGGGTCAGCGATAAAGTGAATGCAATGCACATGCGGCGCATCTTCCGCAACCGAATTGATATTGTGCGGTATATCGTCGAGAAAGAAAACCGGCCCGTCCACTTTATCGGCCAGCCATTTCACCGGTGCGCCTTTCAAACCGCTATTGACGACCACCGGATAGTCCATGCCGTGGCCTCTGAGATTGTCGATGCGCGCCTGTTTGTGGTCGGCGGGAAGGTTGGTCAGAACGATAATTTGCGCGTGCTCAGCCAATGCTGCTAGCGTTTCCGCTGCGCCGTCGGCGGCTTCAATATGTGGTGTTTCGGCGGCAAAGAAATCATCAATCAGCGTCGGCATCTGCACCGGCTCATTGGTTTCGCGCGATTTGATATTATTGCTCAGGCCGAAATTTTGTAGGTCAATCCAAAGCCCCTGGCTCTCCAAATAAACCTCCACGCGCTCCATAAATTTCAACAGCACTTCATCGGCGTCGGTAATGATTAGCGGGCGAGCCGCATCCAAGCGTAGCGCTTCCAATTGGCTGATGATTTCGGGGGCAATTTCACTCATTTACAACTCATTTCACGTCCAATGCGGCAAATCCCCGCCGGGCAACGCCATGCGCGCTTGCGCCAGATGCTCGGGGTTTATCTCCCGCGCCTCGCAAAATTCGGTCAACAGCGCCTCATCAAACAAAAAGAAATCGAGCACACCGGCCAGCATGTCAGGGTCTTGTGCGCGCTCTAAAATATCGTTCGGGCCCATGCCGGAAAGAGCCACGAAACGGTCCATCATTTCGTCCACTCCGGCCAGATAGGTGAGGGCTTTCAGGGCCAAAATTTCGGCTTCTTCTTGCTGCATGGCGCTATAATTAGGCTGTTTGTCGGTGCGGGCAATAAAAAAGGCGCCCAATGGGACGCCTTTCAGTCAACAAAACAAGCGGTTTTACTTGATTTTGTTTTCCTTGAATTCCACATGCTTGCGGGCCACCGGATCATATTTCCGCACGACCATTTTCTCAGTCATGGTGCGGGCGTTTTTCTTGGTCACATAGAAATACCCTGTGCCTGCTGTGCTTTCCAGCTTGATTTTAACGGTTGTCGGTTTTGCCATTGGTCAAATTCTCACAAATCTTGGGCGCTCTCGCGCTGTGTTGGCGAAAATAGGCATTTCGGCGCGCTTGTCAACCTCAACTAGAGATCCGTAATCAGCGGTCTGCCTTTAATAAAGCGGACATAGGGCGCGGGTTTTTTCATTTGCGCTTTGCGGTCAAGTTTCAAGCGCTCTTCCACCATATCAATCACCGAGCGGGTGATGGCGGGCAGGTCGAGCTTGCGTGCTTCGCCCAATGTCAGCCAATGCAAATCCAGCAATTCACCGCTCGCTTTGGCCATTTCTTCCGGGTCGGTGTGAATAAACTCGTCATAAACCATGAAAAAACGCGTATCGAAACGCCGCGTGCGATAGGTCGGCGTGACGGCGCGGGCGATGAAATCCATCTGGTCGAGCGGCGGCTCAACGCCATGGTCGAAATAGCTTTGCCACACCTTATCGCCGGTGCTCAGGTTCTTCTTGGTCGGGCGACCGATAATCAGGCCAGTCTCTTCAAAGGTTTCACGAATGGCGGCCAGCGCCAGCCCGCGCAATTTATTGTCGCTGACGGTTTTGCGGGTTTCTTTTCTAAGCCGCTTCATCACCGGTGCGCTGAGGCCTTTCGGCACTTGCAGACGCTGGTCAATAAGGTCGAGGCGACCGCCCGGAAAGACGAATTTATTGGGCATGAATTTATGCGTGGCGGCGCGCTTGCCCATCAGGATTTTCGGTTGTTTGGCTTGGCGCACGACAATCAATGTGGCGGCTTCGCGCGGGCGCACCGCTTTGGCACTTTCTTCACGATACTCGCCCGGCCCGGCCGGAGTGTTCCCATATTTACTCATCTTGCTCTTCTGAATCCTCCGCAAAGCCATGCATGCGCAACGCCCATTGTAGGCCAACAACCGCCCCTTTGACCATCGGCAATGAGATGAGGCTGACCAAAACGGCCAGCAAGCAAAACAAAACCGCATGGACATAAAGCGGCGGTGTGTAAAGGCGCTCGACAATCAGCGCCACCGGCACAATCACATGGCCGACAATGAAAATGGTGAAATAGGGCGGCGCATCATCGGCTTGATGACCCGACAGATTGAGGCCGCAAGACGAACATTTGTCGCTGATTTTCAAATATTTCCGAAACAAGGTTTTTTCGCCGCATTGCGGGCATTGGCCTCGCACACCGCGCCACATGGCAGCGCGGCGGCTGCGTTCTTCACGCAAAAGATGTTCAATGGACATGGGTTAGCGTCTTCCTCTGCGCGGTTTCGGGCCGGAGCGACGAAACGGGCCGTTTCTTCTGTTTGTCCGTTTCGGCTTGCCTCCATATGTGCCACCATCGAGCAGCGAAAACAAGAGACCGCCCTTGAGCGGTGTCGCTTCTTCCAATTCGACCTCAACGCTTTCGCCAATGCGGAAAATCATGCCGGTCGTGCCGCCGGTCATATACATATTGTTTTCATCGGCATAAAAGCGCTCATCGCCGAGCCGCGAAATCGGTATCAGCCCGTCCGCGCCGCTATCATCGAGCGTGACAAACAATCCGGCGCGCGACACGCCGGAAATACGCGCCGCAAAACTTTTGCCGATTTGGTCTGCCATATGGGCCGCGAGATAGCGTTCACCGGCGCTACGCTCAGCAATCATGGCGCGCCGCTCGGTCGCGGAAATGGCTTCGGCAATATCGGGCAGCGCTTCGGCCTCCGCTTCACTTTGCCCGTCTTTACCGGCTTTGATGGCGGCGATGAGGGCGCGATGCACGGTCAAATCGGCATAGCGGCGAATGGGTGAGGTGAAATGCGCATAACGACCGAGATTGAGGCCGAAATGGCCGATATTCTCAACGTCGTAAATCGCTTGCGCTTGCGTGCGCAGCACCGCTTCAGAAACGGTCGGGGCGATAGGCTGGCCGGCAGCTTGCTCCATCAGCCCGTTGAATAATTGAGGCAGCAGGGTTTGGCCGAGGCTCAGTTTAATGTTCATCGAGCGCAGAAAATCTGACAGGGCGCGCACGCGCTCATCAGGCGGCGTGTCATGCACGCGGTAAATCAGCGGTCGCTTGGCTTTTTCCAATGTCTCGGCGGCGCAAACATTGGCGCTGACCATCATTTCTTCAATCAGCTTATGCGCCTCCAGCACGGGCGGTGTGTAAATGCGGGTAATCTGCCCCTTATCATTCATTTCAATGCGCCGCTCGGGCCTATTTATGCGCAAAGGCTGGCGACGTTCGCGCGCCTGCACCATGCATTGATAGGCCTGCCATAGCGGTTGCAACACATCATCATTGAGATGTTTGAATTCGGCAGGGCACTCGCCATCGAAAGCGCGCTGCGCTTCGGCATAGCTCAGCTTGGCAACCGAACGCATCAAGCCGCGGTAAAATTGGTGAGCGGTTTTTTGGCCATTGGCGGCAATATTGATTTT
>RFZE01000098.1 GCA_009920875.1 Alphaproteobacteria bacterium
GACGAAATTTTACGAGCATTTCGGCACGAATTGCGGGGCGCGCGTGCCGCATGTTTATCTCGCCGATTATGAAGCGGCCAGTGGCGATGGCATTTTATTGTTTGAGGATATGGCGCCGGCGCAGCAAATCGCGCAAATGGATGGCTGTTCGCTGCCGCAAGTTGAAGCGGTTTTGCGCGAAGCGGCGCTATTGCATAAAAGCCATTGGAATGATGATGCGCTTGCGGCGCATGAATTTTTGACTTATGGCCAAAAACAAGAGCGCCGCGCATTTGTCAGCGGCTTGATGAGCGCTGTCTATCCGGAATGGCGCGCGCGCTATTCGGAGCGTATTGACAAAGACATTCTGGCTATGGGCGACGCTTTGGTGGCGCAGTTTGACGCTTATCTGACCCAGCGCGCCGGGCCGTCAGTGCTGGCGCATGGCGATATGCGGCTCGACAATATGCTGTTTTCCGATGCCGACGGACGGGTGATTTTACTCGATTGGCAGACCGCCGCACTGGCCCCGCCCATGGGAGATATTGCCTATTGCATTTCAACCAGCTTGCAATCGGCTGATGAGCGCGCGGCGCATGAAAAAGCCTTGGTTGCTGCCTATCACGACCAATTGGGCGATTGTGTCGGGGCCTATGATTTTGACGCCGCTTGGGCCGATTATCGCCGCGCCAGTTTTGCCGGTTTCATCATGGCGGTGATTTCGGCAATGATTGTCGAACGCACGGAACGCGGCGATGAAATGTTTGCCACCATGGCCGAACGCTCGGGCTGGCAGGCCTTGCATCTTGACGCTGTGGCGTTAATTTAGCGGCCAGTGTCCGAGCTTTGGGGGTCTTTCGCGCTATGACGATTTTCAACACACCGATTTTAAGCCGGTTTCTCAAAATCATCGCCTGGGGGGTATTGCTGGTGATTGGCTGGCGCCCCGGCCCCAGCATTCCCAAAGACATTAAAAAATGTGTGGTGATCGCTGCGCCGCATACGTCAAATTGGGATTTCGGCCTGTTTCTGCCTTTGGTTTTTGCCCTTAATTTGCATGTGCGCGTGCTTATCAAACACACCATATTTATCGGGCCGGTCGGCTGGTTTTTGCGCTATTGCGGCGGCATTCCCATTGACCGTCGCGCGGCGCGAGATTATGTCGGGCAAATGGCCGAGCTGTTTGAAAAAAACGATATTTTCCATCTCGTGGTGACACCGGAAGGCACGCGCAGTCCGCGCACCCATTGGAAAACCGGCTTTTATCATATGGCGCAGGCCGCCAATGTGCCGATTATTCTGGCCGCCATTGACGCCGAAAAAAAACAAGTCGGGGTTGACCGCATCATCCACCCATCGGGCGATTTGGAGGCCGATATGGCAGAGATTTATGCGTTTTTTGACACGATAAAGGGCGTCAAGCCGGATAATTATGCCTCGCCCAATAAGCCGGCTTCGGAAGATGGCTAGCCCGCCCAAACGGGCAAATCATTTGCCTTTCGGGCTCAGTTGCGGCACAATTTTAACGAGATAAGGGAGTGACCCATGCTTGAAGATAAAGACCGCGCACAGTTTTCGGCCATGATTGACGGCACGGAAGAAGATTATCAGAAAATCTCCGCTGCTTTCGGCGATTTCTCAAAAACCTTGCCTGATCGTGTGCTGGCCCATTTGCAAATGCTGAAAGGCGATTTTGGCGGCTTTGCCGTTGACCGCTTTGAGCACAGCCTGCAAACCGCGACCCGCGCCCATAAAGATGGCCGTGATGAGGAATATGTCGTTTGCGCGCTTTTGCATGATATTGGTGACCTTTTGGGCACGTTCAATCATGCCGAATTGGGCGCCGCCATATTGAAGCCGTTTATTTCCGAGCAGAATTATTTCATGCTGCAAAATCACGGCGTGTTTCAGGGCTATTATTTTTTCCATCATATCGGGCTGGATCGCGATGCGCGCGACGCGTTTCGCGATAGCGAGCATTTTGAATATACCGCTCAGTTCTGTCATCTTTATGACCAGTCGAGCTTTGATCCGGAATATGAATCCTATCCGCTTGAATTTTTCGAGCCGATGGTGCGCCGCGTTATGGCACGTCCGCGCGACTCGATTTATATGAAAGAAGACGGCGAAGCAGTCATTTAAGCGTTTCGCCTAGCCACCTTAGGGGTAAGAGGGTTTTATGGGCGCCTTACTGACGCTGATTTCGCAGTTGATTCAATTTTATATTTGGATTGTCATTGCTTCGGCCGTGCTGAGCTGGCTGGTCGCTTTTGACGTGGTCAATATGCGTAATCGCTTTGTCTTTATGATTGGCGATGCGCTCAATCGCCTGACCGAGCCGGTCTATGCCCGTATTCGCCGCTTTCTGCCCGACATGGGCGGGCTTGACTTGTCGCCGCTTATTGTCATTTTCGGCCTGATTTTCCTGCGCAATTTAATGTGGGAAGTGCTGGGCCCCTCGGTTTATGGCGGATAAATGACGGCACAGAAGATTGACGGGAAAGACATCGCCGCCGCTTTGCGCGGGCGCATCGGTGCGGCGGTTGCGGCGCTGGAGAAACGGCATGGCAAAACGCCGGGGCTGGCCGTGGTGCTGGTCGGCGAAGATGCGGCCAGTCAGGTTTATGTGAAAAATAAGGGCATTGCGACCAAAGAGGCAGGCATGGCCTCATTGGAGTTTCGTCTAGCCGAAGACACGACGGAAGAAGTGCTGCTCGACAAACTGGACGCACTGAATGCCGACCCTGAGGTCAATGGCATACTGGTGCAATTTCCCGTACCCGCGCAAATATCGCAGCAAAAAGTCATTGATACGATAGATCCAGCGAAAGATGTCGATGGCCTCAATCCGGCCAATGCCGGTCGTCTGGTGTCAGGGCTGGATGCGCTGACCCCATGCACGCCTTTGGGCAGCGTCATTCTCGCCAAAGAAACCTTAGGCGACTTGACGGGCAAACATGCCGTGGTCATTGGTCGCTCCAATTTGGTCGGCAAGCCGGTGGCGCAGCTTTTGCTCAATGAAAACTGCACCGTTACCATGGCGCATTCGCACACAGTTGATTTACCGGCCGTCTGCCGCCAAGCCGATATTTTGGTCGCCGCGGTCGGCATTCCTGAAATGGTCAAGGCCGATTGGGTGAAACCGGGCGCCTGTGTCATTGATGTCGGCATTAACCGCATTGACGCACCCGAAAAGGGCGAAGGCAAAACCCGTTTGGTTGGTGACGTTGCTTATGCGGAAGCGGCAGAGATCGCCGCCCATATCACACCGGTGCCCGGCGGGGTCGGCCCAATGACCATTGCCTGCTTGTTGCGCAACACGCTGACCGCCTTTTGCCGCCAAAACGGCTTTGAGGAGCCGGAGGTTTAGCTATTTCTGCCGACCCAGCAATTTCAGCCGCAGCGCGTTGAGTTTGATAAAGCCTTCCGCGTCGAACTGGTCATAGACGGCATCTTCTTCAAACGTCACATGCGCTTCCGAATAGAGCGAATAGGGGCTTTGGCGCGACACCATACTGACGCTGCCCTTATAAAGCTTGAGCACCACCTCGCCGGTGACGTGAGACTGGCTGGCATCAATCGCCGCTTGCAGCATCACCCGCTCCGGCGCAAACCAAAAGCCGTTATAAATCAGCTCGGCATAGCGCGGCATCAACTCATCTTTCAAATGCATGGCGCCGCGATCGAGCGTGATTGACTCAATGCCACGATGGGCGGCCAGCAAAATCGTGCCGCCCGGGGTTTCATAAACGCCGCGCGATTTCATGCCGACAAAACGGTTTTCCACCAAATCAAGCCGCCCAATGCCATTGGCCCCGCCCAGTTCATTGAGCTTGGTCAAAAGCGCGGCGGGGGACAGTTTTTCGCCGTCAATCGACACCGCATCACCGGCTTCAAAACCAATGGTCACTTCGGTCGCTTTATCCGGTGCGTCTTCCGGCGCAATGGTGCGCTGATAAACAAAGTCGGGGCAGGGCGCGGCCGGGTCTTCCAGCACCCTGCCTTCGCTCGAAGTGTGCAGCAAATTGGCATCGACCGAAAACGGCGCTTCGCCGCGCTTGTCTTTCGGCACGGGAATTTGATTTTTCTCGGCATAGGCGATGAGTTTTTCGCGGCTTTGCAAATCCCATTCGCGCCATGGCGCAATCACTTTAATGTCGGGATTGCAGGCATAATAGCCAAGCTCAAAGCGCACTTGGTCATTGCCCTTGCCGGTTGCGCCATGGCACACCGCATCAGCGCCGGTGGCGGCGGCAATCTCGACCTGCCGTTTGGCAATGAGCGGCCGCGCAATCGAGGTGCCCAGCAAATAAACCCCTTCATAAAGCGCATTGGCACGAAACATCGGGAAGACATAATCGCGGACAAATTCCTCGCGCAGATCTTCAATATAAATTTCTTTAATGCCGAGCATTTCGGCTTTGGCCCGTGCCGGTTCCAATTCTTCACCTTGCCCGAGATCGGCGGTAAAGGTGACGACTTCACAAGCATAGGTTTCCTGCAACCATTTAAGAATGATTGAGGTATCCAGACCGCCCGAATAGGCCAGCACAACTTTATTGATGTCGCTTTTATCGACCATGGTTTTCTCCATATCTCGCGTCTTTATAAGCCGAATGGCGAAAAAGAAAAGCATTTGGCGCAAAGAAAATATTTACGTGTTTCAACCAGTGCGTGTGGTGAAATAAGTCAAACACACATAACTATGTGTTTGGGAGGCAATCACTGCCTTTCGGTGGCAATCGGGACGCGAGGCCTAATGTTGTGTCTTTGAGATCGTAAATTGGCCGTAGTTGTTGTTTGGAATATTTGTTGCCCGATTGTTACTATCCTTTTTAACGCCCCAAATTGCTCTAGCGGCCCAGATTGCGGGTCGCCAATTCGGCTTTTTTCTTTTCCGCCGCCGATTGTTTGACACTGGCCGATTTAAGCTGGCCGCACGCTGCCATAATATCGCGGCCGCGCGGACGGCGCACCGGGCTCGCATAGCCCGCTTTATTGACGATATCGGCAAAAGCCTGCATGCGCTTGTCATCGGAACATTGATAAGGCGCGCCGGGCCAGGGATTGAAAGGAATAAGGTTAATCTTGGCGGGAATACCGGCCAGTAATTTCACCAAAGCACGGGCATCATCATCGCTGTCATTAACGTCTTTCAGCATGACATATTCAAAGGTGATGCGTTTGGCATTGGAAAGGCCGGGCCAATTGCGGCATGCGTCCAGCAATTCGGCAATCGGGTATTTTTTATTGAGCGGCACCAGCTCATTGCGCAGTTCATCGGTCACCGCATGCAACGAAATGGCCAGCATGACGCCGGTTTTTTCGCCCATGGGCGGAATTTCCGGCACCACGCCGGAGGTCGATAGGGTGATGCGCCGCTTTGACAGGCTCAAGCCATCGCCATCGCTCATCACATTCAAGGCTTCAGCGACATGGTCTGAATTATAAAGCGGCTCGCCCATACCCATCATCACCACATTGGTCACTTTGCGATGGCCGCGATTGGATTGAGGCCCGCCCATCCCCCAATCCTGCAAATCATCGCGCGCCGCCACCATTTGGCCGGTAATTTC
>RFZE01000099.1 GCA_009920875.1 Alphaproteobacteria bacterium
AAAACGCGCATTGGTATAGGCGGCGCTTGCATGATTATCGACCAGCACTGCTTTCGCGCCATCGGCCAATTTTATTTTGTGATGCAGGTGCATAGTCTCACTGCCCGAAATGGTGATGACCAAAGGCCGCGCCAATGCTCCGCTAATTTCAACATTCAACCCGTCTTGCGCCAGTGCCGCATTGTAATTGAGCATGGCGTCATCACCGACCGATGCCGCTTCAAAGGCGTGTAAAGTCAGCCCCTCGGCAGACGGAGCCTCAACCAGCTTGCCGTCTTCAAACATCGCCATCAGCGGGTCAATGGCTAAAAAATCAACCGAGTCAATGCGGTCGTTAGCTGCCATGCCAAGCAACCGCGCCAAATCAGTATAGTGCCAAGCTTCTTGCCGGCGGGTCGGCAAGCCGAGCTTCTCCGCCGCCGCCAAAGCCTTGGCGCGGGTCGCCGCATCGCCCGGCAAGTGACCGCTCACGCGGTCAAAATAGGCTTGCGCGTCAAGCATTGACCGCCTCTCCGACAAATTCGCCATAGCCTGACTTTTCGAGTTCCAAAGCCAGTTCAGGGCCACCCGATTTAACAATTTGACCGGCCGCCATGACATGCACGACATCGGGTTTGATGAAATCGAGTAGGCGCTGATAATGAGTGATGACCAGCATGCCGCGATCAGGGGCGCGCAAAGCGTTTACCCCCTCGGCCACCGTCTTCAGCGCATCAATATCAAGGCCGCTATCGGTTTCGTCCAAAATCGCCAGCTTCGGTTCCAGCATGGCCATTTGCAAAATTTCATTGCGCTTTTTCTCGCCGCCCGAAAAGCCGACATTCAATTGCCGCTTCAGCATGTCATCATTCATGCCGAGGCCACACGATTTCTCGCGCGCCAGACGCAGAAAGCTGGCCGCGTCCATTTCATCTTCCCCACGCCCGCGAAGAATGGCGTTCAGTGAGGTTTTCAAAAACGTCATATTGGTGACGCCGGGAATTTCAAGCGGATATTGAAAAGCCAAAAACAGACCGGCAATGGCGCGTTCTTCAGGTGCCATATCGGCCAAAGACCGGCCATCAAACAGCATATCGCCATCGCTCACCTCATAGCCATCTTTACCCGACAGCACATAAGACAGTGTCGATTTGCCCGAACCGTTCGGCCCCATAATCGCATGCACTTCACCCGGTTGAATGGCCAGCGACAGGCCGTTCAAAATAGGTGTGCCGTCAACACCGGCGTGCAAATTCTTGATTTCCAGCAAAGCACTCATCCAACGCTTCCTTCCAATGAAATACCGACCAGTTTTTGCGCTTCAACCGCAAATTCCATCGGCAAATGTTGCAATACATCGCGGCAAAACCCGTTGACGATAAGCGCCACCGCTTCCTCGGCATCGAGGCCACGCTGCTGGCAGAAAAACAACTGATCATCGCTGATTTTCGAGGTCGTCGCCTCATGCTCCAATACGGCGGAGAGGTTTTTCGCCTCAATATAAGGCACGGTATGGGCGGCGCATTTATCGCCAATCAGCAGACTGTCGCATTGGGTGAAATTGCGCGCGCCCGATGCCTTCGGATGCACGTTAACCTGCCCGCGATAAGCGTTTGACGAGCGCCCCGCCGAAATGCCTTTGGAGATGATACGGCTGGATGTGTTTTTGCCCAGATGCAGCATTTTCGTGCCGCTATCGACTTGCTGCATATTGTTGGAAATGGCAATCGAGTAAAACTCACCGACCGAGTCATCACCGCGCAAAATGCAGCTTGGATATTTCCACGTCACGGCCGAGCCGGTTTCAACTTGCGTCCAGCTAATGCGCGCGCGCGCCTCGCGGCAATCACCGCGCTTGGTAACGAAATTATAAATGCCGCCCTTGCCGTTCTCATCGCCCGGATACCAGTTTTGCACGGTCGAATATTTAATCTCGGCATCTTCCAATGCGACCAATTCGACAACCGCCGCATGCAGCTGGTTTTCGTCGCGCATGGGCGCGGTGCAGCCTTCCAAATAGCTGACATAAGCGCCTTTATCGGCAATCACCAAAGTGCGCTCAAATTGGCCCGTATTGGCCTCATTGATGCGGAAATAGGTCGACAGTTCCATCGGGCATTTCACACCCGGCGGGATATAGCAAAACGACCCGTCCGAGAAAACGGCCGAGTTGAGAGCGGCAAAATAATTATCCGATTTCGGCACAACCGAACCGAGATATTTTTTCACCAAGTCAGGGTGCTCTTGCACCGCTTCGGAAAAGGAGCAGAAAATTACGCCATCTTTGGCCAACTCTTCGCGGAAGGTCGTGCCGACCGAGACGCTGTCAAACACCGCATCAACCGCCACTTTGCGAACCCCTGCCAATACTTCCTGCTCTTGCAGCGGAATGCCGAGCTTGGAATAGGTTTCCAGCAATTGCGGATCGACCTCATCAAGGCTTTTCGGGCCGTCTTCCATCGATTTCGGTGCCGCGTAATAGCACAAATCTTGATAATCGATTTTCGGGTAATCGACATGCGCCCAATCGGGCTCGTCCATTGTCTTCCAACGCTCATAAGCGTCCAATCGCCAATCGAGCAGCCATTGCGGCTCTTCCTTTTTGGCCGATATGAAACGGATAATATCTTCGCTCAGACCATTGGGAATCTTGTCGACATCAATTTCAGTGGTGAAGCCATATTTATAATGCTCACCGCCAAATTTGGCGACTTGGTCTACCGTCTCTTTATCAATCGAGGCTTTTGCTTCGCTCATTTTCTACTCCGCAGCCAGCGCGCGTCCGGCCAGCTTGCTCCATTCATCGACCAGTTTTTCGGTGTCTTCACGATTGCTCTGCCAGCCGAGGCTGACGCGCAATACACCTTTACTTACATGGGTTTCCGCCCCCATGGCAGCGAGCACATGGCTGCGCGACACCTTGCCGCTGGAGCAGGCCGAACCGGCGCTCACCGCCACCCCTGCCAAGTCCAACGCCATCACCAAAGTCTCGGAATTCAACCCGCCCAGCGCAAAGCAACTGGTATTGGCAAGCCGGTCAGCATGTTTGCCGAAAATCTCAGTTTGCGGTTGCACCGCCAACAGCGCCGCTTCCATATCATCGCGCAACTCGGCCAGATTTGCGAAATCATTAAGGTCGCGCATCGCCGCTTTGGCGGCGGCGGCGAATGCGGCAATGCCCGAGATATTTTCCGAACCGGCGCGTCGGCCAAGCTCTTGTCCACCGCCAAGCAGTTGCGGCGGCACAACCACCGCCGGACGCGTGACCAATGCACCAATGCCCATAGGTGCGCCGAGTTTGTGGCCCGACAGGCTCAGCGCATCAACGCCAAGCGCAAAAATATCAATCGGCATTTTGCCTGCCGCCTGCACCGCATCGCAAAACAGCAAGCTGCCATGCGCCCGCGTTTTGGCAGCAATCTCGGCAATCGGCTGGATAGTGCCGGTTTCATTATTGGCCAGCATCACGCAAACCAGCGCCGGCGTTTCCTGCCAATACCGCGCTGTGCTCAATGGCACTGACCAAAAGCCGCTTAATCTCGCCCGCCGGTGCTTGGCGAAGCCCGAGCGCCAAATTACATGCCTCAGTGCCGCCTGAAGTAAAAATCACTGTCTCGGCAGGAGCGCTGACAAGCGCCGCGACATCGGCGCGCGCCGTCTCAACCAGCGCACGCGCTTTGCGTCCCTCTTCATGCACTGATGAGGGATTGCCGATATCCAGCGCAGCGACCAGCGCTTCGCGCGCTTCCGCCCGCAATGGCGCGGTGGCATTATAATCGAGATAGGTGCGGCTCATTCAGCAGCCTCCAGCACTTGCGGCATACGGCCATCGACCAAATCATCAAGCGAAATCGAGTTCAAAAAAGCATGTATCGTGCCGCCGAGATGCGCCCAAAGGTCGTGCGTCAGGCAGCGTCCGCTTTTCTTCAGACAACCCGCCGCCGCGCCGCAGCGCGTCACTTCCACTGGCTCATCGACCGCGCGAATGACATCGCCAATGCGAATGGCCTCTAAAGGCGCAGCCAGCAAATAACCACCGGCTTTGCCACGGCGGCTTTCCACCAAACCGGCGCGTCGCAAATCGCCGAATATTTGCTCCAAATAATTGAGAGAAATTTCCTGACGCTCACTGATATCGCTCAACGAAACCGGGCCTTCCGCCCCGTTTTTCGTCACTTGCGCCATATCAGCCATCGCCATGACCGCATATCGGCCTCTTGTCGATATTTTCATTACCCACTAACCCCTTTTAATTATTGGGCTTTTACGAAATTTCTTGCAATTTTGTCACACATTTGGCTATCAAGAGTGCAAATTCTGTCTCGGATATAGTAATTCCGACTAAATTAGTCAAGTTTCGCGTGTGGGAGAAACAATGCCTGAAATTATTTTCAACGGCCCTGAAGGGCGTCTTGAAGGTCGCTTTACCCAAAACAAGGAAGCGGGCGCACCGATTGCATTGATTTTGCATCCGCTGCCGCAGCTGGGCGGCAATATGAACAATCCCGTCGCCTATCAGCTTTACCACCAATTTGCCAATCGCGGCTTTTCGGTATTGCGCTTTAATTTTCGCGGTGTCGGGCGCAGTCAGGGGGAATTTGACGAAGGTATTGGCGAATTGTCAGATGCCGCTTCAGCCTTGGATTGGCTGCAAAGCTTGAGTGCCGATGCCCGCCAATGCTGGATTGCCGGTTACAGTTTCGGCGCATGGATAGGCATGCAGCTTTTGATGCGCCGCCCTGAAATTTCCGGCTTTGTCTCCGTTGCGCCACCCGCCAATTTTTATGACTTCACCTTTCTCGCCCCCTGCCCCGCCAGTGGTTTGATTGTGCATGGCGATGCCGACCGCATTGTGCCGAAAGAAGATACGGTCAAATTGGTCGAACGGCTTCAAGCGCAAAAAGGCATCACCATTGATTATGAAAATATGAGGGGTGCCAATCATTTCTTTGAAAAAGATATGGACTCGCTCGACAAAACCGTCGGCAAATATCTCGACCGCCGCATTGCGGAAATCGGCTAAGCGCGAAATAAAATACCGCCGCTGACCGGTTCGCTCACGCCCGTGGTTTCGGGGCGCGATAAGGGCATTTTTCTGACTGAACGCATGGCCAGCCAAGCAAAGGCCTGCGCCTCCAAACTGTCGCCGTGCCAGCCCAACACATCGCAATCAATGAATTCAATTTGCGTGCGCGCCCTCAGCATCTCCGACAGCGCCTTATTGTGTCGCCCACCGCCGCACATAATCACTTTGCTCGGCGGTTCGAGACAATGCGCCAAACCGCGCGCCACCGCCTCGGCGGTAAAGGCGGTAAGCGTGGCCGCACCATCAGCATTAGAAAGCGTCAGCACCGCTGCGCCGTCAAAGCTCAATCGGTCAAGCGATTTGGGGGGCTTCGTATCAAAATAAGGATGCGCCATCAGAGTCGCCAAAGCGACTTCATCAACCGTGCCGCGCATGGCCAGCGCCCCGTCTTCATCATAGCGTGCGCCGGTTTTTTGCTTCACCCAATCATCGAGCAGCGCATTGGCCGGGCCGGT
>RFZE01000100.1 GCA_009920875.1 Alphaproteobacteria bacterium
TCTTTCTTATTATTCCCGATTATGAACACGGCGCTGTTTACCGTTTCCATGATGCTGCAAGGGCTTGGCTCCGGGTTGATGCGACCGGCCGTCGCGGCAGGCGGGTCGCTGGCGGTCGAGCCGGAAGAGCAGGGCGCCGTGGCCGGTTTAAATTCATCGACAGCGGCTGTTGGTTTTGTTTTTGTGCCGGTGGTTTTAATGCCGCTTTATCTTTATTCGCCGACCGCGCCGTTTTGGGTCGCTTTTGTTTTGTCCGCTCTGATGCTGCTGACCACGCGCTCCAAGCAACTCGATGTCATGGAAGCACCGATTGACGGTGGAGAGATTGAAGAAGCGGTGATGAGCCGCCCTGACCGCCATAAAAATTATTAAGCGAAAGCACCTTGTGCCTGCCAATTTTGCATTTGCTGTTTAATGCTGGAGGCAAATCCCAGCGGCTGGTCGAGCAGCACATGATGGCGCGCGCCCAATAAATCGAAATGCGGCATATTGGGACGCAGGCTTTTCATATAGGTGATAATCTCATTGCGCGTGATGTTTTCCCAATCATGCGATAATTCACCAAACATGGCAGCTGTCGGCAGCGGCAGATCGCGATAAATCTCCGGCCAGTCGCGCCCCAAGGGGAAGTCGCGATACATATGTGGGTCAAATTTCCACGTCCAGCCACCTTCGACCGCGCGCAATGAATGTTCACCGATGAAATCGACAATAAATTGATTGGCGCATGGCTGTTCGGGTTGCAAGCGAAAGCGTGCCAAAGCCGTGTCAAAATCTTCATAAATGCGGGTCGGGCGTGTTTCGCGCGGACGCATGACGCCGTTTTCATCTTCTTCCATATACCATTCTTCATGGGCATGCGGCGGGCGCACATAATAATCGCACATCATCAGCGCCGCCAATTCTTGATGATAAATATGGCTGGTCATCAGGCTCACCATGCCGCCCATGGAATGGCCGATAATCGCCGGTTTGGATTTGAAACCGGCATCGCGCACCATGGTGATGACCGCTTCAGCCATGATTTCGCGCTTATAGTTTTTTAGCCAGCCGCTATCGCCCATGCCGGGCAGATCAACGGAAATGGCATTGTAATAGGGGCTTAAAAGCGGCGCGATGAAATCATACCAATGCGCATGGGCGCCGCCGCCATGCACCAAAACCACATTGGGCGCATCGGCGTCAGGGCCGGCCCATTGGCGATAATGAAGTTCGGTCTGCTCATAGCCGACTGTTTTGTCTTGCGGTTTGTTGGTCAATGCATCGACAAACCATTGCGGGGCTTCGTCAATGCGTTCCCCGGCCGGAAGCAGCTCCTGCTGGCCACCATTTTGCGCTTTCATGAAAATCTCCCAAGATTGGCCGTTAAAATACATAAAAATCATGCTTTGTGAAGATTGATAATCGACCGCATGGCAAAAGCGCTTCCGCGCTTGACAGAGCAGGGCCTCTCTCATATGTTCGCCGCTTCTAAGGCCGATTTCGGCCTTTATTGATTAGGAGCCGAAGATGAAAGTCCGCAATTCTTTGAAGTCGCTGCGTGACCGTCACCAGAAAAACCAGCTGGTCCGTCGTCGTGGCCGCCTTTATGTTATCAACAAAACCAATAAGCGGTTTAAGGCACGCCAAGGCTAATTGGCCTTTATCCGTCCAAACCTTATGGCGGGGCTGATTTGTTCTTTCGTTACGCGCTGATGGTCATCGGTGTTACCTCGGTTGTCTTGATTTTGGGCCTCATTGCTTGGGCCCATGATGCACGCCTGCGCGCCAAGCTGATGTCCGGTTTGCCGCCGGCAGGCTCGTTTATCGAAACACACGGCGCCACTTTGCATTATCTGTCGAAAAACACCCAAGCGGGCAAAGACAAGCCGGTCTTTGTGCTGATCCACGGCTCCAGCGCCAATGCGCATGATATGATGGTGGCATTGGGTGATGAATTGGCGGCGCATGGCGCGGTTTTGAGTTTCGACCGACCGGGCATCGGGCGCTCGAAAAACAAAAAATCCGACAAGGAAATGTCTGACCCGCGAGCACAGGCGCGCGAAATTCATCAAGCAGTGCGGGCAATGGGCTATGATATGCCGGTGATTATCGGGCAAAGCTGGGGCGGCTCAACCGCTTTGGCTTACGCGCAAATATTGGGTGAAGAAATTGCCGCTTCCGTCATGCTGGCGCCACCAATTATTCCTTGGTATGGCCCCGATTATTGGGCCAATCGCTTGGTCACCATGCCGGTTATCGGGCCTATTTTATCGAATATTGTTCTGACCAAATATGGTGCGGCGCAGTTGCAAGCCGGTTCACAGGGCGCTGCCTGGCCCGAGACGACACCGCCAGGCTATGTGCGCGACGCCGCCATCGCGCTGATTTTGCAGCCGCGGGCTTTCCGCACCAATGCGGTTTATGCGATGAATTTGAAGCATCATCTCGAAGATATGCAGAAAACCTATGAAGATATGCCGGGCACGCAAAACAAATTACTGATCATTCACGGCGATAAAGACCGCACCGTGAATATTGATTACAATGCGGCTTCGCTTTTGGCCATGCGTCCCGATGTCGAACTGCTGGAACTGGCCGGTGCTGGTCATTTGTTGCACCATACTTGGAAACAAGAAATCACGGCCGAGATTATGCGCTTTCTGGCCGATGGCAAAACCACGCCCGGGCGTCATATCCGCCGCAAACAAGGCTAATTTTCCATGTCACCGGTTGTCACAAGCCGTCTTGATGATGCAAATGCCAATCGGCGATTTTTGATTATTTGCGACCATGCCAGCAATTACATACCGCCTGAATTGGACGGTTTGGGACTGCCGAAAGATGAATTGGCGCGCCATATTGCTTATGATATTGGTGCCTTTGAAGTGGCAGACCGCATTGCCGCGCTTTTGGACTGCCCTTTGGTGGCCTCACAATTCTCGCGCCTGCTCATTGACCCCAATCGTGGCCTCGACGATCCGACTTTGGTGATGAAATTGTCTGATGGGGCAATTATTCCGGCCAATAGGCAGCTTGACCCGTTTCACGATAAGGCGGCATGGCAGGCCCGCATAGATGATTACTACGAGCCATATAATCAAGCCATTGGGCAGGCCATTGATAAGGCTCAGGCGGCGGGACATGTGCCGATAATCCTTTCAGTGCACAGTTTCACGCCGTTTTGGCGGGGCCAAAAACGCCCCTGGCATGCCGCCGTATTGTGGGATAAAGACGACCGCTTGCGCAATCTTATGGTCGATTATATGGCGCGGCAAAAAGATATTTGTTTTGGTGATAATGCGCCTTATTCGGGACATCTGAAGAATGATTGCCTTTATCGCCACGGCACGCAAAAGGGTTTACCGCATGCGTTGATTGAATTGCGCCAAGATGAAATTGCAGACGCAGCGGGGCAGGCGCGTTGGGCAGCGCATATGGTCGACATCATGAAACAGGCTGAAAATATCGACCAAATGAAGGAAATTCGCCATTTCGGTTCAGTCAATGATGCAGCCGAGACAGGTTAAATCTTAGCTTGTGCGACACAAGGCTTTTGCTATATTTGCGCCCTATCGAGCGGAGAGAACAATATGACCGACACCAATGACAGCAAAGATTGGGGCGAAGAAATGGACCGTCCCGAGCACGAACAAACTTACGAGGCGTTCCTCGACTACACCAAATGGAGCATCATCGTCATTGCCATTATTTTGGTCATGCTTTTGCTCTTTGTGTATGGCTAAAGCACTATTCTGGCACACCGCCGTAAATTGAAAATCGGGAGCAATCAATGGCTGTAAGCCTAACTGTATTGAAGGAAGCAGGCGGTGAACCGCGGGTTTCTGCAACACCGGAAACGGTGAAAAAAATGACCGGCCTCGGCATTAAGGTGACGGTCGAAGCCGGCGCCGGCGTGGCATCGGGTTTTGAAGATGCCGCTTATAAACAGGCTGGCGCCAGTGTGACCAAAGCAATGGCGGCGGTTTTGAAAAAATCTGATGTGGTGCTTGGCGTGCGCGCGCCTGCCGCCGGTCAGGTCAAAGCAATGAAAAGCGGCGCTGTTCTGATTGCTTCGCTGAATCCTTATCAAAATGCGGCTGGTGTGAAATCATATGCAGCAGCAAAAATTCAAGCGATGGCGATGGAATTAATGCCGCGCATCACTCGCGCGCAATCAATGGATATTCTGTCATCGCAATCCAATCTTGCCGGATATAAGGCGGTGCTCGATGCAACCGCTGAATATGGCCGCGCCTTGCCGATGATGATGACGGCGGCGGGCACTGTGCCGGCCGCGCGGGTTTTCGTTATGGGCGCCGGCGTTGCCGGTTTGCAGGCCATAGCGACGGCCAAGCGTTTGGGCGCGATTGTCAGCGCCACTGATGTGCGCCGCGCCGCTGCCGAGCAGGTAGAGAGCTTGGGCGGCACATTTGTCATGGTGGAAGCCGATGATGATGATAGCGGTGAAACCGAAGGTGGTTATGCCAAAGAAATGAGCGCCGATTATCAAAAGCGCCAACAGGCTTTGGTCACCGAACATATTGCCAAGCAAGATATTGTCATTTGCACGGCGCTCATTCCGGGCCGTCCGGCACCGGAGCTGGTTACCAGGAAAATGCTAGAAGGCATGAAGCCCGGCGCGGTGCTGGTCGATTTGGCGGTCGAGCAGGGCGGCAATTGTAAATTGTCGAAAGCCGGAAAAGTGACGATGCATAAAGGCGTGAAGCTGGTGGCGCATCATAATGTGCCTGGTCGTCTGGCCGGCAATGCGTCGGAATTGTTTTCGCGCAATTTGTTCAATTTTCTTGATGCGTTTTTTGACAAAGAGAAAAAAGAACTGGCGCTTGATTGGGAAGATGAAATTATCGCCGGTATCGGTTTGACGCGCGACGGCAAAATCGTGCATCCGGCGCTGCAACCTAAAAAACTGGCCAAAAAACCGACTGCAAAAAAAGCCGCGGTAAAAAAACCGGCTGCCAAGAAAGCGGCCAAAAAACCGGTTAAGAAAGCGGCTAAAAAATCGGTCACGGGAGCGAAAAAATGAATGTAGATGCCATTATTTATCTGTTGAGCATTTTCGTCATGGCCGTTTTTGTCGGCTATTACGTGGTCTGGTCGGTGACACCGGCTTTGCACACGCCACTTATGTCGGTCACCAATGCCATTTCATCGGTGATTATTGTCGGCGCGCTGGTCGCCATTGGTGCTGATGTCAGCGCTGATGACCAAGCCGGTGCGATGACACGCTGGCTCGGTTTCTGTGCCGTTATTTTGGCATCCATCAATATTTTCGGCGGCTTTCTGGTGACCCAGCGCATGCTCGCCATGTATCGTAAGAAAGATTAGGGGTTTGACTGATGAGCGCTAACGTATCAACCCTTCTCTATCTGGTTTCAGGTGTCTTTTTCATCTTATCTTTGCGCGGCTTATCGAGCCCCGAAACATCCCGGCAGGGCAATTATTTCGGTATGGCCGGCATGGCCATTGCGGTTGCCACAACGCTGACGCTT